>CAYYPD010000056.1:0-11760 GCA_964473445.1 uncultured Muribaculaceae bacterium | reverse complement strand
TTAGGAGAAAGCAATACGCTTACTCTTAATGGTGGTATATTAGATACAATAGATAGCGAAATTCGTAATACTAAACTTGGTAAAATAAGTGGTACAGGAACTGATTTCGCTTTTGATGTTAATTTAGAAGGTAATACAGAAGCAGATAAATTTACTCTTGCTGATGGTTCTAGTGCAACAATAAACATCAGTGAAATGAATCTTTTGAAAAATGTTTATCCTCAAGGTGGTCCTGACAGCATTAAAATCTTTGATGGTGCAACAGATAAACTTACAATCAATGACTATACAGTATTTAATGATGATACAAAAATTATATTCACACAATCTCTTTCTGACAAAGGAAAACTTAATTTTACTGGTACTGCCGGAACTTATGGTTTAAAAGATGCTGTTGCTTATACTGATGGAAATAGACAATACGATATTTGGGGCACCGAAACTTTAAGTAGCAACCTTGGTTCAATGGGTGGAACAAATTCAAAACTTGTTATTAAAGGTTCTTCACCTGGGGATAATATAGTTGATGGAAATGACTTTACCGGCATTACTGTAAAAAGTGGACAAACACTATCTATAAAAAATGTAGAGGTTAACAATTTTAAAAACAGTTCTAATTATGGTGGTGCAATAATGAACAAAGGAACCTTGACTATAAGTAATTCAAAGTTTAATTATAATAATGCACAACAAGGTGGAGCTATAGAAAATGAAGGCACAATAGACTCTGTACAAGGTACTTTTATAAAAAATACGTCTGATAGTTCTGGTGGAGCAATAAATAATAATGATAATAAAATAATAAACTTTATAAACGGCTCTTTTATAGAGAATAAAGCTAATAACCATGGTGGAGCTATAAGTAATTATGGTGCTATAAATTCTATAAATGGTTCTTTTGAAAGTAATAAAGCGCTTACATATAATGGAGGTGCAATCATTAATGCCGGTAGTAGTACAATAAATTCTATAAACGGCTCTTTTATAGAGAATGAAGCTGGAGACTCTGGTGGAGCTATAGAGAATGAAGGCACAATAAATTCTATAAATGGCTCATATACAAGTAATAAAGCCACTTATGACGGTGGAGCTATAAATAATGAAGGCACAATAGATTCTATAAATGCTACTTTCACTAATAATACGGCTATTTATGGTGGGGCTATACAGAATAATAGTGGTACAATAACATCTATAAATGGCACATTTACAGATAATAAAGCTACTAATTACGGTGGGGCTATTTATAATAGTACCGATAATAGCATAATAAAATCAATACAGGGTACATTTATAGGTAATAAAGCTGAAAACTCTGGTGGAGCTATATATAATAAGTGGACAATAGATTCTATAAACGCTACTTTTGATAATAATACGGCTAAAAAAGGTGGAGCTATATATAATTTGAACCCAATAAGTTCCCTACAAGGTACTTTCACTAATAATACTGCAGAAGATAGTGGTGGAGCTATATATAATAAAGGTACAATAAACATAGTCGCTGATACACAAGATACAACATTTACCGGTAATACTGCAAACGCTATTAGCAATGCATTATATAATGACAACAATAGTACAATAAACTTAAACGCAGGTACTCACAAAATCGTATTTAATGACGGCATTAGCGGTAGTGATGGAAGTATTATCAACATCAACGCAGACAACTCTAAAACAAGTGCTGATTTGCCTACTTATGGTACTGTTGCTATCAATAACGAGGTTACAAATAACACAATAAATATGTACAACGGTACATTAAGTTTAGGAACTAATACACAAAACGGTGTTTTATACAATGGTACTTTTGCAGATAATGTTGAATTCAATTACAATGGTGGTACAGTTTCACTACAAAACGACGGAATAAATTCAGCAAATCTTGGTCAGTTAGTATTAAATAGTGACATGGATTTAAAATTAGATGCAAACATTGCCGGACAAAAAATGGATACAATTACTGCAAATGGTTTTAATGCAAATAGTCATAATATCAACATCTCTAATTTATCTATAATTAATCCTATTGAGAAAAAATCATTTTCTCTTTCTCCTATTGGAGAAATGGGTAATACAACCCTTAAAAATGAACTTGCCGGTGCAATTAGATATACGGGTAATTCAAATCTTGTTACACCAATCTACAAGTATCACGCAGAATATGATCCAAATACAGCATTGATGAACTTTACACTAACAGGTGGTGGCGGTGCATCAGACTTTAATCCGGCTGTTTTAGCAACTCCTGTTGCAACACAAATTGGTGGATATTTAACTCAATTAAATGTTTATGAACAAGCATTTGCAAATCAAGATATGTTGATGTCATTGACAAATGAACAAAGAACAGCATTAAAATTTGCAAACAAAATAGCCTCAACTCAAGGAATAGGCGTGGGTGGTGTTGTTACATATAGCCCGAATCAAATTCCGGAACAAGATAGAGGAGTATGGTTTAGACCATTTGCTACATTTGAAAATGTTGGGTTGAGTGGTGGACCAAACGTTAAAAATATTGGCTATGGAACATTAGCCGGTGGTGATAGTGATATCATTGAACTTAAAAAAGGCTGGAGTGCTGTTTATTCAGGTTATGTCGGTTACAATGGTTCTAACCAACATTATGATGGTGTTAACATTTACCAAAACGGTGGCGTATTAGGTGCCGGTGGAATTTGGTATAAAGGAGACTTCTTTACAGGTTTAACTGCAAATGTTGGAGCCGGTACCGGAGTTGCAAGTACAATGTATGGTAATGATGATTTTGCAATGTTGATAACAGGTGCAGCAAGTAAAACCGGTTATAACTTTGAACTTGCAAACGGTAAATTCATTATTCAACCCAATTATTTAATGTCTTATACATTTGTAAATACATTTGATTATACAAACTCTGCAGGAGTAAACATTAATTCTGACCCGTTACACGCAATACAGATTGCACCGGGATTGAAATTTATCGGAAATTTGAAACACGGTTTGCAACCATACATAAGTTTACAAATGGTTTGGAACATTATGGATGATACAAGATTTAAAGCAAACAATGTAAACTTACCAAATATAAGTGTTGACCCATACTTCCAATATGGTATAGGTGTTCAAAAACGTGTTGGTGATAGATTTACAGGCTTTGGACAAGCTATGTTAAGAAACGGTGGAAGAAACGGTATCGCTCTTCAATTCGGTTTCAGATGGGCTTTGGGTAAATAACAATACAAAAACAAAATAGAAAATAACTGATTACAGAAGTCAAGATTGCAATTTATCTGTTTGTAATCTTGAAAAAATTTCTAAAAACTCATTATTATTAATCTTACAGTTTTTACTTAAGACTGCAATTTGACGAGTACTATTTTGCAATCTTAAAAATTTAATTATGATTGTTTTAAAAATTTTAATTAACATTGTCCAAAATAATCAAACCAAGTGTTACAAGAAATCATTTCATGTGTTACGTTACGGAAATCTTGATTATTCAAAAAAAAGTATTATTATGTTTAGTATGAAAAAACTTTTGGTGCTATTTTCAATATTTATCTTTTCGGCGTGTAGTTCTTTAGCTTTTACACCGGAAGAATGTGATACGTTATATGAGAATGCACAACCGTTTCAATCAAAATTATTTAATGACATAGACCCGTTCCAAGACGAAGATAATATAAAGTATGCTTGGTCACCGTATCCTTTATTTAGAACCTCTGCTAATCTTTATTTTAAAGATTACAAAATTGAGCCGGGGTATTATCTTTTAACGCCGAGAACAATGGGCGGAAAAGATTATGTTCTGTTTAAAGAAAACGGCAAAGTTTCTTTTGTAATTCCTGTTGCGAAAAAAGAAAAAACACCGATTAATTTTTATCAAGCAAATACCCCGAAAGTTAAATTAACCAAAATGCAAAAAATCGGGGAGAAAGTTAAAAAGAAATTTTATGATTGGGCTCAAGATTCAGGACGTTCAACTCCGCCTAATTCACTTGTAAATATTGATGTCGAAATAAAATACATTATAATGTCGCTTTATTACGGGGATGATAAGTATATTGTTCTATTTAAAAGAAGCCCGTATTAATATATCTTTGATAAAAAGATTTTCATTAACATTAGTAAAGGTTTAATAGTATTAATAATTTGTCATCTGGGATTTTTAAGATAAAATTATATTATCAGACTATAAGTTGGGGATTACTATGGAATTTTTCAGAAAACATAAAAAAGCTATAATTTCAGTATTATTAGTATGTGTAGGTTTATGGTTTTTGGGTGCTTCACTCATTACAATGATTTTCATGATGAAATAACCGCAGGTATTTATATACATGTTTGGTAAGTTGAGAAGTTTTATTGTTATTTTTATAATTCTCGCCACATTTTCAAGTGTGACAGATTATGCTTATGCAACTTCTACTGCTCAACAGGCTAAAAAAGTTGAACAAAAAAGACAGCAAATCAGACAAAAAATTAATTCTTTATCAAGATTAGAACGACAAGAATCTAATAAATTAACAAAAAATCAAAGACAACTTGAAAGAAATCAGCAAGCATTGAAGAAGTCCCAAGAGCAATATTCCAGGAAACAAAAAAATATTTCCAACTTACAAAAAGATTTAGATTCTTATTTGGCTCAATATAACTCAAGACAAAGAAAAACCTCCGAAAGAATCAGATACATATACAAAACAAAGCATACACTGGTCTTTGACCTTTTAATCTCAACTAACAGTATAAGCGAATTTTTAGATAGAGTTTATTATCAAAACTTGATTATTCAAGCTGATAAAAAGAAAATGCAAACCTTGAAACAAGATGCAAAAAATGTTGCAATAACAAAACAACGTCTTGAAAAAGAAAAGAAACAATTATTGGGCATTATGAAAACCATTGACAAAGAAAATGCCGATATAAAAACTACAATTCAGAAAAACAAATCAATGATTGATAAAATTCAGAACGATAAACGTGCTTATGAACGTTCTGAACGTGAATTAAAAAAACAATCTGACAATTTGGCTCGTATTATTGCAAAAACAACCAAAAATAGCGGAGTTGTCGTCGGCTCAGGCTTTTTGCTTCCTGTTCATGGCAGAATTACTTCTCCTTTTGGTTGGAGAATTCATCCGATTTTTAAATCAAGGATTTTTCACTCCGGTATTGATTATGGAGTTCCGACGGGAACCCCGATAAAAGCTGCAAATGCCGGTAAAGTAATATATGCGGGTTGGTATGGCGGATACGGAAAAGTTGTTATTCTTGACCATGGTTCTTGTACCGGTGCACCTACTACAACTTTGTATGCACACATGTCACAACCTAAAGTTTCGCTAGGACAATACGTTGAAAGAGGTCAGGTTGTAGGTCTTGCAGGGGCAACAGGTTATGCAACAGGTCCGCATTTACACTTTGAAGTTCGTATAAATGGTAAACCTCAAAACCCAAACAATTATTTATAAGGAATAAATTATAGTGAAGTTTAAAAGTTTAATTTTAATATATATTTTATGTATTTCAAGCATTGGCGTTGCCAAAGCGGTAGAGCCTTATCACGAGCTTGGTATCAATCCTATGTATTCAATGCTTAACCCTGCTTACATAGAGGGTGGAGAAGATATGTATGAACATGATACCGTTATGGACATGTTCCAAAGAAGAAAAGAAAAATCGACAAATAAAAATAATATAAAAGTAAACTCCCCTCAATTTATAAAAGATAAATCTCAAAATGAAAAAGAACCTGCAAACAGCATAATTTTGAACAAAGAAGAGGCAATAAAAAGTTTCTTTGAGCCGGATACCGTAGAAAAAGAAGATGAAACCGTAACAGAAGAACAAAAGCCTGAATTTATGGAATTTGAACCGTTTAATTCAAAGATAAAAAATGAAAAATCAGACTCTGATGACGATAAGTTTGTAAGCAAAAAGAAAAAATCTAATGCGGACTTGGTTAAAGAAATAGAAAAAGAACAAAAATTAAAAGAAAAAGAAGCTGCCGGCGAAGCAAATGTTCCATTCAAGGAAAGACTCAAGTTTTGGAAAAATATAAAGAAAACAGAAAAACCTAAAAAAGAGGAAGTTGAAACTCCTCAAGAACCTGACTTAAAGTTAAGTGCTGATTTTATGGAATACTTCCCCGACAAATATGAAGTGGAAGCAGTCGGAAATGCAAAAATTGCATTCCAAGACGGAAGTTTTATTTTAAGTGCAAATAAAATAACATTTAATTATGACCAAAATATAGTAACTGCAAGAGAAAATGTTGTACTGTTATCTGAGGATGTTATTACCGAGGGAGATTTTATCAGGTTAGATTTAAGTAAACCCGATGGTTTTATTTCTAATCCGATATCAAAAACAGAGGGTATTCAACTTGCGGCAAAGGAAGCATATTTATATTCTGACAGAATAGAGGAATATGACGGTGTAGCAAAAATTTTAGCTGATGAAACTCTAAAATTAGGTGCCGGTTCTTTTTCCGGGTACGTTGACCCGGGTAACGTCTTTGCCGGCAAATTAAGACCATCGCAAAGAGAAACTGTTTCAGGGGTATATTCAATAAAAGCAAAAAATATCTATATTGATTCAAAAGATAATAACGAAGTTGTTACAATAAAAAATGCAAGTCTGTATCTGAAAAATCATAAAATCGGTTCAATTCCGTCTGTAAAAGTATATTCAAACAAAGAAAGAACTAATATTGAAACAAATGCTCCCGAATTAGGGTCAATCAGCAGTTTAGGTTCATACATAGGACCTGCCGTTGTTTTAAATGTTCCGGGCGGTTCTACTTTAAAATTAGCTCCTGTATTAACATACGGGGATAACAAATTCGGTATAGGCGGTATTGCAAGATTTCGTAATCCGCACAATATGACAGAAGTTGCATACGGAACGTCAAAAGACAATTTTTTAGTAAGAGGTCGTCAGAAAATAGCCCCCGGATTAACTTTTGACTATTCAAGATTGATGAATCAAAGCGAATGGTTTATGGGATACAGAAAACCTAAATATGCTGCACAATTGAGATATGCAAGAACCGATTATGTTAAAGACTTAGACCTGTATTTTGCTCAAATGTACACGGCAGGTGCATTTGTAGATAATATGAAAAATAAAGACTTAAGAGATACCGAAGGCAGATTTCGTTGGATGACTCAATCTTACAAGAGTTTATATAATTACCGAAACGAAGAGGGAAATGTCGGTGTTAACTTTGGCTTGGTTGCTCAAACAGGCGCTACCGTTTATACAACAGGTGATGTTCACGGTATCGTAAGAGTTGGTCCATCTATCAATACGGAAGTAGGACCATGGCAACAATCTTTAATGTATTATCAATCTGCGATTGCAGGTAAATCACCATTTGATTTTGACCGATACAGATACGGACGTTCCAACGTTATATTGATTGAGAGTTTAAGAGTTTGCCGTTATTTGACATTAGGGTATTTGACTTCATTAGCACTTAACAGGGATGCAAGAAATGATGACTTATTCCAAGAAAACAGATTCCTCGTCAGCATAGGTCCTGATTATGCAAAAGTTACGGTTGGATATGATGCAATAAGAAATAATACAATGTTATTGTTCTCTATGTTAGTAGGAACAAAGGATTCTGATGTTAAGTTCAAACGTACGGTAATTAAGAATCCGCAAAAATTCGGACAAACAAATTCAAAATCAAAAGATAAAGAAAAAGAAGAGAAAAAAGCTCTTAAAAAGAGATTGAAAAAAGAAGTTAAAGAACAAGAACAAAAAGAAAAAGAATACGCAAAAGAACTTGAAAATTTAACGAAAGAAATTGATTAACTTCAAATTTGAATATCTGTCCGATTGCATTTGTTTGAAACATCAGCTAAGATTTTTTTATGAGTATATTGGAAATAAAAAACTTAAATTTATCATTTTCTTCTGATGACAAAGAATATCAGGCATTGCACAATGTCAATTTAGATTTAAACGAAAGTGAAATATTAGCCGTTGTCGGAGAATCAGGCTGCGGGAAAACTATTACGGCGATGTCTGTATTAAGACTTTTAGCTGCAAATGCAAAAATCACATCAGGTGAAATTTGGTATAAAGGAACAAATTTACTTTCGTTAAAAGACAGTGAAATGCAAAAAATAAGAGGAAGAGAGATTGCACTTGTACCGCAAGATCCGATGACATCACTAAACCCTTTATATACAATAGGCTCACAATTATTAGAAGTTATTGAAACACATCAAAAAATAAAAGGCGAAGAAGCGAAAAAAGTTGCAACCGAAGTTTTGGATTTAGTAAAGATTCCAAATGCGAAAGAAAGATTAAATTCATATCCGCACGAGTTTTCGGGCGGTATGAGGCAAAGAGTAATTATTGCAATAGCAATAGCTTGCAAATCGAAAATAATTATTGCTGATGAACCGACTACTGCATTAGATGTTACTGTTCAAGCACAAATAATAGAATTATTAAAAGAAATTCGAAGAGATTTAAAGACTGCGTTTATATTTATTTCACACGATTTTGGATTGGTATATGAATTTGCAGATAATGTTGCGGTTATGTATGGCGGGCATGTTGTAGAAAAATCAAGTGCAAAAGAATTATTCTCAAACCCGAAACACCCTTATACAAAAGCCCTTTTAAAAGCACTGCCTGATTTTAACACAACAAAATTAGAACCTATTGAGGGAACTCCTCCATCCATTAAGGATGTAATTTTAGGCTGCCCGTTCGCTCCGAGATGTAAGTCTAAAATAGAAATATGTAATACAATTCCGCCAAAAGTGTATAATGTTGAAAATGCACACGTAGCATGCCATTTATATCATAAAGATTAAAAACTAATCCGCTACTTGTAATTAGTTTTACTTAACACCAAGGCTGGCAATAATATCTTTAAAATCTGTTGATAATATTTTAGAAAAGTCCTCAGGCGAGATTTGTGTTGCAATCAGTGCCATTACATCTTGCGGTAATTCCTCCACCATTGGTAACAATTCATCAGTTTTTAACACCGATAAACAATTTAAAACATCTTCTTTTTTCATCTTTTGGAAAGGGAATACCATTGCATCAGGAGAAAATTCCTTAAATAATTCAGGTTTTTCTTTCAACAACCCTCCAATAATTTGTTGTTTGCCCTCTTTTTCCAAACTAAAAACGGCACCTTTAAATTGGTCATCATTAAAACTGTTGACCTGTTGCAGTATATTTTCTTTTTTATCGTAGCAGGGTTGCCCTGTCATTTTTTCCATCATTTTTTGAAGTTGTTCTTCTTCGACTCCTTCAAATGCATTTGCAAACATATCACGATTTATCTTATCAGAGGACAAAAATTCATCCATATAGTCTTCGGGTAACATTTTTAGGAAGGTATCTTCATCCATATTTTTAAGTACAAGTTTAGATAAAGTTTCTTGCGGAAGGTTTTTCATTAACTCAATCAAAACTTCCTGATTAAATATGCTGAGTCCTAAAATTAATTCTTTAGGATCAAGACATTGCATTACTTTCATCAGGTCTTCCGTATTCATGTTCATCAAAATAAGAAATCTGTTTCTGGGGTTTGCAAGTTGAAATACTTTTGCTAATTCATTCGGATCACTTGAAATTTTCAGCATAAACTGAGCTGCTTGTTCGTTCCCGTTTGCAGCTTCAATTTGCATAATTTCGGTGATACTTTTATTTTGATACAGTTTAAAAGCATCAGAGCCTATATTATAGTATCTGTTTAAGTATGAAAAATCTATATCTAAATTAATCATAAGTATCCTGATGTTTATTTTCTTCTATTATAATAAAGTTTTTTTCTGTATAAAATTTAACATAATATGGCAAAATGTTATAAAATTTTACAAAAAAAGTTAATTTTAATAGAAACAAAGTTAATGTTAACATATAATGTAATAAGGCAGATTATGAAAAATTTGATAAAAAGTATTATTTTAATAGCTATATTGGCATTTTCTTTTAATTCTTGTTTTAGTGTCCAAACATTTGATGACAAGAAAAAAGAAATAGTTGCGTTATATAATTCTAACAGTTTAGATGAAGCCTATCAAATGATTTCGGCGGTTCCCGAGGATGAAAGAGATGCTGAATTATGGTTTCTTTTGGGTAATTTAACTCAAGATTTTAACAACGATGTTAATGCGGCTTTTTTCTTACAAAAAGCTGCTATTTTAGACCCGAAATTTGATAAGGCTCATTATAATCTTGCAAACATATATTTAAAAGAGAAAAAATATAACAGTGCAATAAATGAATATAAACTCGCAATTAAATATAAAAAAGATTTTCCTTACTACTATTATAATTTAGGTTGTGCATATTTAGGGCAAAAAGACTATAAAAGAGCAAGAGCCGAGTTTCAAAAAGCTATAAAACTAAAAAGTGATGATGCTTCATTTTATTATAATTTAGCATTTAGTGAAAATAAACTAAACAAAAAAATTGAAGCTCAAAAATCTTTGGATATGTATAATAAATTGAAAGCAAAATAAATATGTATGATTATTTAAAAGGACAGCTGATTTCAAAACAAATGAATTCATATCGTGGCACTCATATTGTTTTGGAAGTTAATAATATCGGTTACTTAATACTTACGGGGAAAAGAACCGTAGAAAAAGTTATTGAGGACTCGGATTATAAAATATATGTATCTTTAACTCACAGAGAGGATTCAATGTCTTTAACAGGATTCCTTACTAAAGAAGAGCGAGATATTTTTAATATTTTGCAAAGCGTTTCAGGTATTGGTGTAAAACTTGCATTGTTGATTTTAGATGAATTTACTATTGCCGAATTAATAGATATTATGATAAGAGAAGATTCAAAAGAATTGGCTAGGGCAAAAGGCGTTGGAGCAAAAGTGGCTCAAAAAATTATATTGGAGTTAAAAGAAAAGCTCATTAATTGGTCAAATGTTACACCCATCGATGTTTCAGATATAAATAGCGACGAAATAGCTCAAGATTCAATCGTAGAAGTTCAAAGTGTATTGATTTCTTTAGGTTACAGCTCAAACGAAGCAAAAGGTGCAATAAAAGAAATTTTAAAAGGGAAAAAAGACTGTTCAAAGACCGAAGATATATTAAAGGCTTCACTGGAATATCTTTCCAAATTAGAATAAGAGGTAATATGAAAATATTATATGCAACATTTGAACTTGCACCGTTTACAAAAGTTGGCGGGTTGGCGGATGTTATGGGGTCATTACCTAAATATATAGAAGATGACGACACGGAAATCGCCGTTTTTACCCCTCTAATCGGCTCCATTAACCAAGAAAAATACGGAATAAAAGAAATTGAGAACTCAAAATTAAGATTACATTTTGGGTATGCAGAATATGTATTTACTCTAAAAATGTGTAAATTGCCAAATACAAATATAAATGTATTTTTTATTGATAATCCTAAATTCTTTTCTTGTTTCAATTGCGTATATCCATCGGGTATTGACAGTTGGTATGAGCAAGAAAGATTTATTACCTTTTCGAAAGCAGTTCTTGAATATGCAAGGCTTTTAAATTTTAAACCCGACATAATACACTGCAATGATTGGCATACGTCAATGATTCCCGTATGGATGAAGTCATCATATAAAAATGATGCGTTTTTCAAAAATACAAAAACAGTATTTTCTATTCATAATCTCGCATATCAAGGAAAATATTTCCCTGAAATACTTGATTTTGCAGAAATAAGCAAGGATGAAGTATTTAATATGTATGGGGTTGAGCATTACGGAATGCTTGTTTGGCTAAAA
>CAYYPD010000055.1:0-11956 GCA_964473445.1 uncultured Muribaculaceae bacterium | reverse complement strand
AATTGGTTAATTATTTAATTTTATAGCTATTTCTCTGTCAGATTTTTGTTTCTTTATTATTCTTTATATACTCTTTAACCAATAAACGCTGATGTATCAACTCTTGATTTATATTATTTTTTGTTAACTTTACAAATATATTCGGATCTGCAATCTTTTGGTCATACAATACTTTGAACTCCTTTGCCCCAAATATATAGTCAGGATGGTTATAGTTATTATATAAGCAACTATGTTTATCAAGCATGTTTTCGGAAGTATACTTATTATATAAAAGCAAAATCGTAAATTTCTCCAACTCTATCTGTCAAAAAATCTTAAACGTTTCAAATGATTTTCTATACTTATCATTCTCATTTATAAATGCAAGAAACGCCCCATTATATGGGGGAATGACAATTTCATATTTAATATTCTTCTCATCTAAAAAATTCAAAACTTCATCTATATATTTTATATTATCGGCTAATGTTTCAGCTAATTCCGCTCCACTAAAATCAATTGTATTCGTTAATTTTGGTATCTGATATCTTCTCCATAAAAAAGTGTGCTAACATTATCCCAAGTTTTAATAAGTGAAGTATATTTCATCTCTTAAATGTAGCATATTCAACTTTTTATGTACAGTAAATCTATTAATCAATCCAATGTTCGTTTAAATGTCCTGCTTGCAAGGCTTAGGGTTATTATTGCAATAATAATCAGAGGTATTAAATTTACAACTACATCCTCTAAACCCATTCCTTTAAGAAATATGTTTTTGGAAAGTTATATAAAAAATCTGACAGGGTTTAGGTATGTTAAATATTGCAAGACTACAGGCATGTCCTCAATCGGAGAGATAAATCCTGATAGCAATACCGCAGGCATTTGAAATGTTACTACACCTAAAATTGCTTGCTGTTGAGTTTTACAGATTGAAGAAATAAATAATCCGACGCCCACTATTGATAACAAGGAAACAAACACCGACAGCAAAAACAACGTAATTGAACCCATAAATTGGATTTTAAATACCCAAACTACTATCAAAACCATTATAGAGGTTAGTCCCATTGCAATCACAAGTGGCGAAACAGTTTTTCCTGCCAAAATTTCAATAGATGAAAGCGGACTTACTACAAGCCGGTCAAAAGTACCTAATTCCCTTTCTCTTGCAATTGAAAGAGCCGTAAGCAAAAGGGTAATTACCAAAGCAAGCATTGCAACTATAACAGTCAAGATAAACCACCTGTATTCAAGGTTCGGATTAAACCAATTTCGAACAACAGGGATAATTTCAGTACCGGTTGCTTTTATTGTTTGGTTATTATAATCATTTATAATTTGTGAAGCATAATTTCCTGCTATTGAAGCCGAGTTTGTTTGTCTGCCGTCAACAACTATAAGCACTTCAACCGGTTTTTGTGCTTTTACGGAGCTTGAAAAATCATTATTAATATATAAACCTATTTGAACATGTTGTTTATCCGGCTGTTCTTTGAATTCTAATAATAAAGGCAATCATCATTAAATCTTTTAAAAAATTCAAGGTTAAGTTTATCCCTGTCAACTGCAAACACACTGTTTGGGATTAAAAATAAAGCCCAAAGAATAGCCGATACAATTTTTCTAAACAATACCTTTCTCCTTTAACATCAACTTAACGTAAAATTTTATATTGTTTCTTATTATTTTAATATCGTCTTGATTAAAAGTATCTTGCCCAATCAGGTGAAGTGAAAAGGCAGGAAATATTTTAGGCGAATTTACTTGGGAGATTATAAACAAAGTTTGATAAACAGCCTCTTTACTGTTAACCTCAAGATTAAATGTGCAAGCAATAAGTTTTCTGAAATACTCAAAAAACGGAGATTTAAAATTACAATTTTTATTTTGCTGCTCTTTTAAAAGTAAAATAATTAAATCACTTGATATATTTGAGTAAAAATAATCAATAAATTTATCTAAAACCGTATAGAGCAAATTTATTTGTTCCCCTTTTGAAAGAGTTATCGGATCAACACTTATATCCATAAATGTTTTTGCATATTCTTGTTGTTTTTCAGCGAGATTTTCAATAATAGCGTTATATAACTCTTGCTTTCCGCCGAAATAATATGAAATCATGCACAAATTAACATCTGCTTCTTTGCATATTTCACGAATACTTACCGCATCAAAACCCTTATGAGAAAACAATTTTGTTGCTGCAATCAGTATTCTCTGTTTTGACTCTTCATTATTTTTCATAATAGCCTCAACTATTTTTAGTTATAAAACAAACGTTTGATTTATACAATATAAAAAACAAAAAATTTTACAATAAAAAAGACCTCTTAGATTTTAAGAGGTCTTTTCATATATATTTTTAACTAAAATGTTAAATCTTGAGTTTTTGATTTAATTTTATCAAGAGCTTTTTGCATAAATTCATCAACGCTCATAGTACCGGCTTCGCCAATACCTCTTATTCTGACGGCTACTTTGCCCTCTTCAATTTCCTTATCACCCATTACCAGTACATAAGGAACTTTGTTGCCTTGAAGAGCCTCTCTGATTTTGTAACCCATGCTTTCGCTTCTGTCATCGAGTTTTACTCTTATGCCAGCTGCAAACAATTTATCGTAAACTTGTTTAGCATAATCATTATGACGTTCCGAAATCGGAACAATAGTAACTTGATTAGGAGCCAACCACATCGGGAATGCACCTGCATAGTGTTCAATTAAGATACCGTGAAATCTTTCCATAGAACCGAATATTACACGGTGTAACATAACAGGAGTTTTCATTTGTCCGTCTTTATCCTGATATTTGATTTCAAATCTTTCAGGTAAGTTGAAGTCTAACTGGATAGTAGCACATTGCCATGTTCTGCCGATTGCATCTTTAACTTTGAAGTCAATTTTCGGACCGTAGAATGCTCCATCTCCTTCGTTGATTTCATATTTCATTCCACGTTTATCCATAGCTTCTTTTAAGCCTGCTTCGGCCAATTCCCAATTCTTTAAATCGCCGACATAGCTTTCCGGACGTGTTGATAATTCAACTTCAAATTTCATATTGAAAATTTTCATTGTATCTGAAACAAAATCGATAATTCCGTTGATTTCATCAACTAATTGTTCAGGAGTACAGAAAATATGAGCATCATCTTGAGTAAATCCTTGAACACGAGTTAACCCTGATAAAGCACCTGATTTCTCTTTTCTGTAAACAGTTCCGAGTTCTGCCATTCTTAACGGTAATGAACGATATGAATATCTGTTTGCTTGATAAATCATAATGTGGAACGGACAGTTCATCGGTTTTACAATGTATTGATCATCATCTTCATTTTCTTTTTGAATAAAGAACATGTTTTCTCTGTAGTGGTCGATGTGACCTGATAATTCCCATAATTTAGATTTTGCAATTTGCGGAGTATGTACAATTACATAACCTCTTTTTCTGTGTTCGGTTCTCCAATAGTTTTCAATTTCTTCACGAACAATAGCTAAATTCGGGTGCCACAAAACAAGACCGCCGCCGATTTCTTCACGAACAGAGAATAAATCGAGTTGAGTTCCGAGTTTTCTGTGGTCACGTTTTTGAGCTTCTTCTAAGAAGTTCAAATATTTTTCTAAATCTTCTTTATTCCAAAATGCTGTTGCATAAATTCTTTGAAGCATTTTGTTTTTTTCATTACCTCTCCAGTAAGCACCTGCAACTTTTAATAATTTAATTGCATTTCCCTTAATGTATGAAGTATTAGGAATGTGAGGACCTGAACAAAGGTCGTTAAATAACACGTTTCCGTCTTTATCCTTTGTTAAATACAAAGTAGGATTATCATTTTTATGTTCTTCAAGCAATTCTGCCTTATAAATTTCCCCTTCTGACTTAAATTCTGAGATTTGCTTTTCAACATCAGGAATTACATATTTTTCAAAAGTAAGATTTTGTTTCAAAATGTTTTTCATTTCGGTTTCAATTTCTGTCAAATCTTCTTCCGTGAAAGTATGTTCGGTATCAAAATCATAATAAAAACCGTTTTCAACAGCGGGTCCGATTGCTAATTTTGTTCCCGGAAATAACTTTTGTACTGCCTGAGCAAGAATATGCGAAGCAGAGTGTCTTAAAATATGTAGATTTTCACTGTTCTTTTCCATAATATTCCCCTTTGTGTATATAAAATATTTATACCACCCATAAAATAATATATCAATTAAATATTACCTTATGATTGTTTAAACATCAAACCTCTTATATATTTGTTCAATGTTTTTTAAGTAATCATTGATATTAAAGCAATTATCAATTTCTTCTTTCGAAAGAAGCATTGTTACTTCTTTATCTTTTAGCAGATTTTCTTTAAAATTGCCATGATTATTAAATGCGTCAAGAGCGTTACGTTGAACCAACTTATACGCATTTTCTCTCAACATACCTTTATCACATAGTGTTAACAGTACTCTTTGAGAAAATACTATCCCGCCGAAGAGGTTTGTATTTTTTAGCATATTATCTTTATGCACAACCAAATTTTTTATTGTTCTATCCAGTCTTGATAACATATAATCAATTAATATTGTTGAATCGGGGAAAATTATTCTTTCAACACTGCTGTGAGAAATATCTCTTTCATGCCATAACGGAATGTCTTCCATTGCAGCAATTGAATTTGAACGAACAACTCTTGCTAAACCGGTCAAATTTTCGCCCGAAATAGGGTTTTTCTTATGAGGCATAGCGGATGACCCTTTTTGCCCTTTTGAAAACCCTTCTTCAACTTCAAGAACTTCCGTTCTTTGTAAATGACGAAGTTCAACGGCTACTTGTTCAATAACGCTTGCAATGAGTGCTAATGCTTGCAGATATTGAGCGTGGATATCTCTTGCAATAACTTGTGTTGAAAATTTTGCAGGTCTTAAACCTAAAATTTCACAAGTTTCTTTTTCAATATCGGGAGAAATATTACTGTAAGTTCCGACAGGTCCTGATATTTGCCCGATGTTTGCTTCATTCATTGCTTTTTCAAAATTACGTTTGTTTCTTTCAAAAAGGTCAAGCCAACCGCAAAGTTTTACTCCGAAGGTCATAGGTTCGGCGTGTACTCCGTGGGAACGCCCTATACACACTGTTTCTTTATGTTCTTTTGCTTTTTGTCTTATTGTATCAAGAAGATTATCAATATCTTTCAATATTATATTGCCCGCAGTTCGCATTTGAAGAGCTAATGCCGTATCAATAACATCTGAGCTTGTCATTCCCATATGTATATAGCGTGAATTTTCTCCGACATTTTCATTGACATTTGTTAAAAAAGCAATTACATCGTGATGAACTTCTTGTTCAATTTCATCAATTCTCGGAACTGAAAATTTTGCTTTTGACAGAATATCATTTAATGCATCGTTCGGAATATGTCCAAACTTATTGTATGCCTTACACACTGCCATTTCCACTTCAAGATAATAGCCGAATTTAGATTCTATTTCCCATATTTTCTTCATTTCTTCTCTTGAATATCTGTCAATCATAGTTGTTCCTTTTTTACGAATTTTATTTTACAATAATGTTGAAGAGAGTTCAAGGAAGTACAAATTATGAGTGAAAAGATGAAAAGCCGAACACCGTTTTTTTATGACATTACACTTCGTGACGGAAACCAGTCATTAAAAAAGCCATGGAACACAAATGAAAAGGAATTAATTTTTAATCATTTAGTTGAGCTTGGAGTTCAAGGTGTTGAAGTAGGGTTTGCTGCGGCTTCCGATATGGACTTTGAGGCTTGTAAACGGTTATCCGAAATTGCTCCAAATAACATTGTAATCTCTGCTCTTTCAAGGGCGGTTGAAAAAGATATTCAAAAAGCCGCCGAATCAATTATTGCAGCCCCAAAACAAAGAATACATACTTTTATTGCAATGAGCCCGTTTAACATGGAGTATGTTTTAAATAAATCTCCGCTTGAAGTTAAAAAACAGGCTATTGAAGCAGTTCGATTTGCAAAGAAAATTGTAGGCAAAACGGGAGAAGTCCAATTTAGTGTTGAGCACTTCGGTGATTGCCATGAAAATATTGATTTTGTTATAGAAACATTGCAGGAAGTAGTAAAAGCAGGAGCCGGTATTATTAATCTTCCTAACACGGTAGAAAGGACACGTCCTAAAAAATTTGTGGATTTAGTAGAAAAGGTTTATAATGCACTGCCTAAAGACATAATCATTTCGGTTCATAACCATAATGATCTCGGAATGGCAACTGCGGTAACAGTAGAAAGCTATTTTGCAGGTGCTGTTCAACTTGAATGTGCATTAAACGGGTTAGGCGAACGTGCAGGAAATACAAATATGTATGAAGTTGCGGTAGCGCTTCATAATTCCGGAGTTGATGTTCCTCTGAATTTAGAGAAAATATATGAACTTGCTCTTACAATTTCTGATATGTCAGGAGTAAAAATATATGAAAAAGCTCCGCTTATCGGGAATGACGCATTGGCACACAGAAGCGGAATACATCAAGACGGAGCAATAAAAACAAAAGACATGGAAAAAGGTGCTTATAGACCTATTCACCCGTCTTTAATCGGAAGAAAAGATGATGAAAAACTTGGCTTTACATCACAATCAGGTAAAACCGCAATATATGAAATTATTACAAGAGCAGGCTACCCGATTACATTGCAGGAAGCACAAAGACTTGCTCCGTTTGCTAAAGAAATTGCAGAAAAAATCGGAGAATTATCAACAAAAAATATTATTGATATCTATTTTAAAAATATATTTAATGTTGAAGGAGCCTTTAAGTTGTGTGAACTTAAAAAACTTGAAGACGACACTATAAGTCTTAAATTTATATATCATGATAAAGAACACGATATTAAAATTTCGGGGAACGGACCTGTTGACGCTTGTATTAAAGCTATTCAAAAAGCAGGCTTCAATTGTGAATTGTTACATTATGAACAACAGGCTCTTAATGAAGAAATAATGGGTTCAGGTGCTACAGCTATGAGTATTATGCACTTTAGAGATAAAAACGGTCATCAAATCATCTCAAGAGGTCGTGATGAGAACACAATTAAAGCAAATATTAAAGCTATATTTAACGGCTTAAATATTATGGAGCAAAATTAAAAAAGCAATCTTCAATATACTTGTAAAATATCCATGGTTTATATATTATGTAAACTATAGATAGTTATATTGAGGGGATGTAAAATGACTTATTGTGATGAACAAACAAAAACTCCGTTCTCATGTGCGGAAACTAAAAGTGCTATAAAAGAGGCATTAAATGTTTTAGGTAAAAAAAATCTTGCATTTATTGCTCATTCAAACAGTTTTCCTGCAGAATGGGGCAAAAATACAGGTTTTGGTACGGTAAATTCTACGGCAGCCAAACATTTAATTGATTTTTTATCGGGTGTATTTACTCATATTCAATTAGGACCTGCAGGTAAGACAAAATCAATTGACGCTTCACCATATACAGGTACAATCTTTTCAAATAATCCTTTGTTTATTGACTTGGAACAATTAACAACAGATGAATGGCATAATATTTTATCGGTTGAAACATACAATCGTATAACAGAAAACAATCCAAACAAAGATACAAACAGAACAGCTTATTCATATATATTTAATGCACAAGAAGAAGCATTAAAAGAAGCATATAACAATTTTAAAAATTCATCTTGGGCAGAAGCAAAAGCAGATTTTGAAAATTATAAAGAAAAAAATAAGTTTTGGCTTGAAAAAGACTCTTTATATGAAGCATTATCGGTGGAAAACGGCAATGATTATTGGCCGATGTGGGAAAATGAAGCTGATAAAAGACTATTCAACCCTCAAAATGAAGAAGAAAAAACACAATTTGCTGACAGGATTAACGAAATTAAAGAAAAATACGCTGATGTTATTGATTTTTATTCATTCTGCCAATATGTAATCTCTGTTCAAAATGATAAATCAAGAGAATATGCACAATCTAAAGGTATGAAAATGATTGCGGACAGACAAGTTGCATTCTCTGACAGAGATAACTGGGCATATCAATCGTACTTCTTAAAAGGATGGTGTTTGGGTTGTCCTCCTGATTACTTCTCGAAAGACGGTCAAATGTGGGGATTTCCTGTTATGGATCCTGAAAAATTATTCAACAAGGACGGCTCACTTGGTGAAGGCGGCTTGTTAATGAAAGAATTATATAAAAAAATGTTTACGGAAAACCCCGGTGGGGTAAGAATTGACCACATGGTAGGTTTAATCGATCCTTGGGTTTATGTATCAGGCAGAAAACCGAAAATTGAAGAAGGTGCAGGCAGACTGTATTCTTCACCGGAACATCCTGTATTATCAAGATATGCTGTTGCAACAACGGATGACTTAAACAACGAAGTTGAAGCCGATAAAGAAGAAAGAATTTTAAAACTTACACCGGAACAAATTTCAAGATACGGTGCATTTGTTGAAAAGATTGTTATCGGTGCAGCTAAAGAAGTTGGTCTTGATAAAGATTCTATTGTTTGTGAAGACTTAGGTACCTTAACATACCCTGTAGTCAGTGTAATGAAACAATACGACCTGCAAGGTATGAAATTAATTCAATTCGTAGTACCTGAAAAACCAGAACACCCATACAGATGTAAAAATATCGGAGAAAGAAGCTGGGCAATGGTTGGTACTCACGATAATGAACCTATTGCTATGTGGGCAGACGCAACAGTAAATACGGAAGCAGGATACTTAAACGGTAAAAATTTAGCAGAAGACTTAATGCCCGACGCTTCAGCAGAAGAAAGAGAAGCAGTTGCAGTAAGAATTTCTAAAGATGCTCCGTTCTTAACACAAATGAAATTGGTTGAGTTGTTTGCTTGTAAAGCTCAAAACATTCAAGTATTCTTTACTGATTTCTTAGGCTTATATGATGTATATAACCGTCCCGGAACATCAGGAGATCAAAACTGGTCATTAAGAATTCCTAATAATTACCAAGAAGTTTATGCTAACAACTTGAAAGACGGTAAAGGCTTAAACTTCCCGTTAATCTTGAAACTTGCAATTGAAGCAAGAGGACATGAATTTGCTTCAAAACATCAAGATACAATTAACAAATTAAACCAATTATTATAAGGATAAAATAATGCACGAATTAAAAGTAGAAAGTTCATTCTCCGCAGCACACCATTTGCTCAATTATAACGGGGAATGCGAAAATCAGCACGGTCATAATTGGAAAGTTGAAGCATATTTCAGAGGAACTAAACTTGATAAATCAAATCTTTTGATAGATTTCAAAAGGCTAAAAAAAGAGCTTAACGCAATTTTAAAAATGCTTGACCACAAAGATATTAATACATTGGCTGATTTTCAAGGGGTAAGCCCGAGCAGTGAAATACTTTCTAAGTATATTTATACAAAACTGAAAGAAGTAATTCCTTGCACATACAAAATTTCTGTTTGGGAAACAGAAAGAGCTTGTGCAAGCTATTTTGAGGAATAAAAATGCACATACTTCAAGCAATTATAATGGGAATAGTACAAGGTTTGAGTGAGTTTTTGCCTGTGTCAAGCTCGGCACACCTTGTAATAACATCAAATTTATATAAAGTTTTAAAGGGAATAGAAATAACAGAAGAATCTTCCCAAGAAGTTTTTCTTGATATAATGCTCCATTTGGGAACTTTAATTGCAGTTTTGATTTTTTTCAGAAAAGAAATTTGGGCTATGTTAAAAGCATTATTTAATGCGATTAAAACAAAAGACTTTTCGGATAAAGAGGCAAAAACGGCACTTTATATTCTATTTGGCACAGTAATTACCGTAGTAATTGCATTCCCGTTACACGATGTTGCGGAAAAACTTGTATTTTCACCTGCAATCGTAGGACTATTACTGATTATTACAGGATTATTACTTTTCTTTAGTGAATACTATTCTAAAAAAGTTGCAGAAAAATCTGAAAATATTGATTTTAAAACCTCGGTAATAATGGCAATATTTCAAGGAATAGCGGCTCTTCCGGGATTTTCTCGTTCGGGGCTTACAATTGCATCAGGTTTGTTAAATAAAAAAACAAGAGTTGCAGTTGCTAAATACTCTTTCTTATTAAGTATTCCGATTATTTTGGGAGCTTCAATGTTTTATCCGTTTTTAAAAATGGATTTAAGAGAACTTCCTGCGTTCAATTGGACGGCAATCATATTGGGAACAATAGTTTCGGGGATAGTCGGCTATGTTTGTATTAAGTACTTTTTAAAATTTGTAGGGAAATATTCACTTGCATTTTTCGGATATTATTGCATAATAATAGGAGTATTAACTTTTGTGTTTTTTAAATTTTTTGTAATGGGGTAAATAAAATATGGAATCAACAGTAAAATACATTCAAGAAAAAACTGATAATTTTCAACCTGAAATCGGTATTATTTTAGGATCAGGGCTTGGCGATTTTGCAGAGGAATTTAACTCGATTACGCTTCCGTATAAAGATATCCCGAATTTTGAAAAATCGGCAGTTCAAGGACATAAAGGTCAATTGGTTTTTGCGGAAGTAAACAGTAAAAAAGTTGTAATGATGCAAGGAAGATACCATTTTTACGAAGGTTATTCAATGCAAACCGTTACATACCCCGTAAAAGTTATGAAAAAACTCGGGGTTAAGACTTTAATTGTTACAAATGCGGCAGGTACAATTACAAAAGAATTTATCCCCGGAGATTTAATGTTTATAACCGACCACATTAATTTTATGGGAACAAACCCTCTAATCGGACATAATGACGATACGTTAGGAACACGTTTCCCCGATATGAGCAATGTATATTCAAAAGAACTTATTGCAAAAGCTGAAAATATTGCAAAAAGATTAAATGTAAGCTATCAAAAAGGTGTTTATGTAGCTACAACAGGACCAAGCTATGAAACTCCTGCTGAAATCAGAATGTTTGGAACGCTGGGCGGTAACGCTGTCGGGATGTCAACCGTTCCTGAAACAATTACAGCTAATTATTGCGGAATAAAAGTACTCGGTATAAGCTGTTTAACAAACTACGCTGCAGGCGTAAGCGAAACTCCGCTAAACCACCGGGAAGTAATTGATACAGCAAACAAGGTTAAAGATAACTTCAAAAATCTTTTATCTGAAATAATCAAAGAGATATAATACATTAAATTTCATTTGTTAAAATTTTCTTGGATATATTTCTGCCACGAGATGCCCGGTTAATAAGTTTGACTTTGTATTTTCAGATGTAAAATTAGAACACTTTTTCTCCATATTTATAATTTGAATCAGAATAACTCACATCATAGCAAACATCTGAACACCCTGATTGATTTTTATTTCTGCATACTTTTATTGCATTAACATAATTTGCAAAGCTTCAGGCAGAGAGATAACTTCTGTCTGCATCAGGAAGAGGAGTAAAAATTGCAGTATTATCACCTAATGTACCTTCTTCAATTTGTACTCGCTTAAGTGAATTTTGTAACAGGGAATAATTTTTCTTAAACTTTGAATACAATTCTTTTTCTTGCGTACTCTGTAAAATCATTGGAACAGTAATTGCTGCGATAACACCAATAATGACGAGGGTTATTAGTACCTCGCTAAGAGTAAAAGCCTTTAGTCTGTAAGGGGGGATTTCTTTCTCATTTTCGTCTCCTTATTGTTTTTTAGGTATTGTAGCATTATTAAGAGATTTTGTAAAATGATTATTTTTTTTTATTTAACAAAAAACAACGAGATTCTGAACAGGTTAAAAAACTACGCTAACGCTTGTTTTTCTAATCTTTCAGAATGACATGAGGCTGAGTAGTTCATCATTATTCTATAATACATGTCGCCCTGAACTTGTTTCAGGGTCGCAAGATCTTTCAAACCGACATTATAAATCATTAATTACAATTGCAACCATAGCGAAACGAACAATAAATGTTATGCAATACGATAGCAAGTGAGCATCTTCTTATGCGAACTTTGG
>CAYYPD010000054.1:0-12441 GCA_964473445.1 uncultured Muribaculaceae bacterium | reverse complement strand
AAACTAACTTTTTAATATTAGAAATATCGGCAAAGCTGATTTTTTTTATCTTAGACATAGTAAATTCCTGTTTACATGATAACTTTTTTTTTAAGGGAATACAATACTAAAAAAGAAGAAAAGTTAAGAAAATATTAATATCTGTTGAGTAAATATATTGATAAATTATAATTATAAATAGTAGGGTTGGAGTCAGAAGAAGATGAAAAGATTTTTTAAACATAAAACACATAACAATAATCCTTTTGAAAATATGGACAATAAAAAGGAAGACGGAGAAACTACTATGGCAGACGAAATTAAAGATAACGAATTAAATAATGAAGAAGTAAAAGAAACTTCCGAAGAAAATAACGAAGAAAAAATTGTTGAAGAAGCTGAAAATAATCAAGAAGAAACCACAGACCCGGATGAAACAGAAAAATTAAAAGTCGCATTGGAACATTTAAACAACCAATATTTAAGACTTGCGGCAGATTTTGATAATTACAGAAAAAGACAAGCTCAAGAACGTGAAGCTCTTTTAAAATACGGTACTGAAGAATGTATGAAGAAAGTTATTGAAGTAGTTGATAACTTTGAAAGAGCAATCAAATCAGTTGAAAAAATTGATAATGTTGACAAAATGAAAGAAACTTTCTTTGTTTTGAACAAACAGTTAACCGATTCATTAACAAAATTGGGCTTGGAAGAAATTAAATGTGTAGGTGAAAAATTCGACCCGATTTTACACGAAGCAGTATTACAAACAAAAACGGAAGAATATCCCGAAGAAACAGTAACTCAAGAACTCCAAAAAGGTTACAAGTTGGGGGATAAAGTTTTAAGACCTGCAATGGTTGCCGTTGCGGTAAAAGAATAAATAATTGAAAGATAAAGGAAGATGAGTGATTTCTACGAGATATTAGGGGTAACAAAGGAAGCAACAAAAGAAGAAATAAAGATTGCGTTCAGAAAAAAAGCAAGACAATTACACCCCGATGTAAACAAAGCTCCGGATGCGGAAGAAAGATTTAAAGAATTAGGAAAAGCATACGAAACATTATCAGATGATAACAAACGTGCAACTTATGACCGTTACGGCGAGGACGGTTTAAAGAATGCAGGATTTAATACATCAGGTCCGTTTGATGGCGGATTTGGTGATTTAAACGATATTTTTGAAAGTTTCTTTGGCGGTTTTGGCGGAGGCTTTGGGTTTAATGAAAGAGCAACCAATCCAAACAGTCCTCAAAACGGTGCAGATTTAAGATTAAATTTGCAAATTGAATTTGAAGAAGCTGCATTTGGCGTAAAAAAAGAAGTTAAAATATCACACTTGGAAACTTGTGATGAATGTAAAGGAACAGGTGCAAAGGCAGGCTCAACTCCTGAAACATGCCCGACTTGCGGAGGTACGGGAAGAGTTCAACAAGTTACGCAGACCCCTCTCGGCAATTTCAGACAAATTACAACTTGTCCTAAATGTAACGGAGCAGGTAAGATAAATAAAAATCCTTGCCCGAAATGTAAAGGTGACGGAAGATTAGAAGTTGAAAGAACACTTGCAATTGACATTCCGGCAGGTGTTGATAACGGTTCAAGAATAGGTTTATCCGGTGAAGGTAATTGCGGTAAAAACGGAGGACGCCCGGGAGATTTAATTGTTGTTCTTTATGTAAAAGACCACAAAGAATTTCAACGTGACGGGTTTGAAGTTTATTCAACCGTCAATGTAAGTTTTCCGCAGGCAGTTTTGGGAGATACAATAAAAGTAAATACCTTAGACGGAGAAAAGGAATTGACTATTCCTGCAGGAGTTCAACCTGAACAGGTTCTTCAACTAAAAGGAATGGGAATTCCGTATTTAGGTTCAACTTCAAAGCGTGGAAACCACAATTTTGTTGTTAAAATCAAGACTCCTCAAAATATTTCACAAGAAGAAAAACAATTGTATCAAAAAATATATGAACTCAATTGTAACAAAAAGCCTTCTTCTAAATTCATTGATAAAATGAAGAATGTACTCCATAATTAAAAATAGAGGTAGTATGAAAATAAAAGCATTATTATTGAGTTTACTTATATTAGTTACAATGTCGGCAATTCCTGTTGAAGCAAGTCAGTTGCCTAAACAGGTAAGAGATTATCTTGTTTCGCAGAAAAAAGTTCCGACCATTAGGTTTGACGGAGTTGTTACATACAGTAAGGATTTAATGTATCTTCCTGTTTATCCTGCTTTTCCTGCTGAAATAGAATCAATCAAGATAGCAAAAACTTATCCTGCAAACCAAACAATGGATAAGTTTCCTGATGTTGTAATCTTTAACAATAATTTTGCTTTGTTAAAAGTTATCAGAGTAAGTGAAAATACGGTTACGGTAAAAGATATTCAAGATTGGCCTGATGAAATTCAAACAGGCTTGCTGCCACAAGATATTATGGTTCCGCATGGACTTGTTTTACCTGAAAGTTTAGGCGGTATTATAGGTGATGTTCAAATTCCGTTAATCGGTAGTGCAAAAAGCTCCAACTTCGTAACATCAAGAAAATCTGCTCCTCTTCCGTCGGGTAAAAAAGTAGCTGATACAAAAATCCATAATGTTCCTGCTTCTTTAAAGAATAAACTTTTCTTTGTTAACAATTTCCAGACGGAATATTTACAAGTATTTTCATCAACAGTATCAGAGCCGTTGTATTCTCTAAAAACATCAGGAGTTATGAAAGATGTTAAACCCGTATTAAACGGTCAATTTCTGCTTGTTGCAACAAACAACAAAAAGAATGTTGATGTTGTTGATATTAAGAATGAATATGTTGCTAAACATATTGATTTAACTGCAAATCCGTCTGAAATAGCAGTTGATGACGTTCATAAAAAGGCTTATGTTGCAAGTATTGCTGATGAATCATTATCAGTTATTGATTTAGAAGCAATGACCATGAAAGAAAAAATTCAGCTGGTAGGAGCCCCTCAAAGGCTTGCAATTTCAAAAGACGGTACAAAACTTGCTTATACGGATATGAAAACTTCTAATATTTATATCCTTGATTTTGCAAATGATTACACGAATAAACTTATTACAAACTTCCCGAATACAACAAAGATTATCTTAAAAGACAACGTTCTTTATTTAATAGCAAGAACAAATCCGTCATTGAGAATTGTTCAATTTGATTTGCTTCAGGATAATCAAATAACAAAAAGCAAAAAGGATAAAGAAAAAGATATCTTGAAGAAAAAAGAAGAAGAAAATTCCGATGACAATTTTACGGAAGATTTAGTTACTATATATAGTACGAAAAAAGAAGCTGATGATGACGAGAAAAATGTCAGAATGTACTCAACCAGTATTGTAGATATTCCTGTCGGAAAGAAACCGATAGATATTTATGAAAAAAATAATAACTTGTATGTTCTTTGTGCAGGAGATAACACGGTTTACACATATAATACGGGAACAAATTCCACTACCGCCGAAAAACTTCCTGTTGAAGGGTTTTCAAAAGCATTCTCACCGGTACCGAATTCTAACTTAGCTGTTGTTACTAATGTTGGTGATTTAAAGTATGTCGTGTTTGATATGGATAGCAACAAAGCTGTTCAAACACTTCCTATTAATGATTATATAAATACAATTACGATTTTGGAAAGAGATAATGGACAATAGAACTGCGGAAGTTTTAGAAAAGCTGGAAAAAACAGCTGATGAGTTTTGGAATGTTTCTCACCAAACAGGTAATTTTATCAATATGTTGATAAAATTGTCACATACAAAAAATGTTCTTGAACTTGGTACTTCGAACGGGTACTCGGGTTTATGGATTGCGGATGCTTTAAAACAAACAGGCGGTCATCTTACAACTATTGAATTTTGGGAAAAAAGACAGTGCCTTGCAAGGGAATATTTTGAATATTGCGGATTACGTGATGTTGCAACTTTTAAAATCGGGCAGGCTTATGATGTTATAAAAAATGAAATTTATGAGGAGTTTGATTTAGTTTTTATTGATGCAAATAAACAAGAATATATAAAATTCTTTGAAGCGGTTCATCCTTTATTAAAAAGAGGCGGAGTTATTCTTGCCGATAATATTCTATCTCATGCAAAAAAAGTACAACCGTTTGTTGAAGCAATTTCATCACACGAAGATTATCAGGTTCAAATTTTAGATTTACCTGACGGATTGCTAATGGCGTATAAAAAAGAGGTTTAGTTATGTCTGACGTAATAAAATCAATAAACGAAGATGAAATTAATATCTCTAAAGTTGGTGTATTTTATAACAGTGATAACTCAAAGGCAAAAAATTCTGCGGAAGAAACTTTGAATTTTTTGCAAAAAAATAATATAAACGCAAAAATTTTAACAACAAACGAGTATGAAAAAGATATAACTACAGCCATAGTTTTAGGCGGCGACGGTACAATATTAAAAACAGCAAGGTTTTATTCAAAATATGATGTACCTATATTGGGAATAAATTTAGGGAGATTAGGCTTTCTATCGCAAGCTAAGTCAACACAAACAGAAGATGCGGTAAATTGCATTTTAAAAGGTGCATTCAAAATTGAAAACAGAATTATGTTATCCGCATTAAACGGAAAACTTAATGCACTCAATGATATTGTAATAAAAGGGGAAGCCTTTTCCAGAACTTCAAGGCTTTATGTACATATTAACGGAAGTATAGTTTGTGATTATCTTGCAGACGGAATAATTATTTCAACCCCGACGGGGTCAACCGCTTATACTTTATCTGCAGGCGGTCCTATATTATCACCAAAATTGGAAGCTATCGTAATTGTTCCGATTTGTCCGCATACAATGAATGCAAGACCGATTGTTATTCCTGCGGATGAAACTATCACGGTTACTTCAAGCCAAAATAAACCTCTGTTAAAAATTTCGGCAGACGGTCAAGAAACTGTTGATTTTGGTGTTAATGAATCAATTGAAATAAAGAAAAACGAATACAGTGCAAAATTGATACTTTTAAACTTGGAAAAGAATTCATTTTATTCTGTTTTAAAAGAAAAACTCCATTGGGGACTTTCTTGGAAAGGGTAAAATGATAAAATCAGTCAGCGTTAAAAATTATATTTTAATTGATGAAATAACTCTTGAGTTTGATAAGGGTTTTAATGTATTTACGGGTGAAACAGGTGCCGGTAAAAGTATTATAATCGGGGCAATTGATACTGCACTCGGGGCTAAAGCAAACAAAGAAGTTATAAAATCAGGTTCCGAAAAAGCTGTAATCGAGTTGGTTATTAATTTAAACGAAGATTTTGATAAGTCTGTCTTTGAAGAGAACGGAATAGATGTTATAGATAATGAACTTGTGATTTCACGAGAAATAATGCAATCTTCAAGCAGATTTAGAATTAACGGTGTTATGGTTGTATCGGATTTTATAAAAGAAATCCGTGAAGAATTGTTGGATATTCATACTCAACATCAAAGTTACAATTATATTCAACCTAAAAATCATATTGTTTTACTTGATAATTTTGCACTAAAACCGCATAGAGATAATGTTGAAAAATTTAAAAATAAATATTTTGAATATTTGAAACAACAAAGACATTTGGAAGAACTTCAAAATACGGTTAATTCAATTCAGCAGCAGGAAGAATTCCTGAAATTTCAAATTGAAGAAATTGAAAATGCTCAAATTGAAGATATTAATGAGTGTGAAACTCTGGGAAAAGAGCTTGAAATATTATCAAATGTTGAAAGATTAAAAGAACTTTCTTTTTCTTCATACTGGGCTTTATATGGTGATGATAAAAATATTGTGAGTGTTTTAAGTGATATAAAAGGAAATATTTCAAAACTTTCACAAACTGATGATAGCATTGTTCTGTTGGAAGAAGATTTTATAAATGCGTATGAAACATTAAAAGAAGTTGCAAATCAATTAAGAGATTATGCTGATTCAAAAGAAAATGACAATGAGAGAATGGATGAAATCGGTGAGCGATTAAGTCTTTTGGACAAAATAAAAAGAAAATACGGAAATACGCTTGAAGCGGTTTTGGGTAAGTATAATCAATTTTGTGAAGAGTTAAGCAAAATAAATGTTTCGCAAGATGAGCTTATTGAAACAGAATATAATATTAAAGTGTTAAAGATTGAACTTGAAGACCTTTCAAGCATAATAAGCAATGCAAGAAAAGATCTTGCAAAAGTGTTATCTAAAGCAGTAACAATGGAATTGGAAAAATTAGAACTTCCTAAATCACGTTTTGAAATATTTGTTGAACCTTGCAGTATGAATGAAAACGGTGTAGATAAGGTAGAATTTTTGATTTCAACAAATGTTTCGGAAGATGTAAAACCGCTTGCAAAAACTGCATCAGGTGGTGAAATTTCAAGGGTTATGCTTGCGATAAATGCAGACCAAACAAATACCGTTATCTTTGATGAAATTGATACGGGTATTTCAGGTAAAGCCTCTCAGGCTGTTGCGGACGCTCTTGTTAACCTATCAAAATCACATCAGGTTATATTAATAACTCATCAGCCGATTATAGCCGCAAAAGCAAACTGTCATTTCTTTGTAAAGAAAGAGCAAGCAGAAGTAACTCGGGTAAAGGTTTACAAACTTGAAGATGAAAACAGAGTAAAAGCTATTGCACTTTTAGCAGCCGGCGAAATAAATGAAGAATCAACTTCTTTTGCAAAAAACTTGCTTGGGGTTTAGTTTAAATGTTTGACGTTAAAATAATTTCTTTTGCTTCTTTTACATCATAGAATAATTTTGCCGCTTTTATAAATTGGTTTGGATTAGAACTTACAATAAATTGCGGATTAAAATCTCTTTTTATGTTTAACAAATCAGTTTTTTGCAAATCTTCTTTAATATACTGAACGAAATATTTTGCAGGATTGATAAACATATCCCTTGGTGCAAATTTAGCTAAAACATCTGAGAGATAGGGGTAGTGTGTACATCCCAAAATGATTTCATCAACGTTATTTTTTAGCATTTCGTCAAGGTGGAACTTTATATTGTCAATGCTTTCAGGAGTATTTTCAATGGCTTGTTCAACGATACTAACCCATTCAGGGCAGGCTATTTCAAAGACGTTTATGTTTGGATTATATTTTTGCAGATTTGTTTTGTAAGCGTGAGCGTTGATAGTTGCGTTTGTGGCAAAGACCCCTATATTTTTGTAATTTCTGTTTGCAATTTGCTTTGCAACTGTTTGAACAACAGGAAAAATCCTAAAATTATATTTATCTTTTAAGTTATCATAAACAACTGCAGATGTTGTATTACAAGCCATAACAACTGCTTTTACGCCTTGTTTTTTGAAAAAATCAAATATATCGGTACAAAATGAAACAAGTTGTTCTTTAGTTTTTGTCCCGTAAGGCAGATTTTTTGTATCTCCAAAATAGATATAATTTTCGTCAGGTAAAATTTTAATAAGTTCGGAGAAAACGCTTAATCCTCCTACTCCCGAATCAAATATACCTATCGGACTGTTGTTCATTTTAATGCTCCATTAAATAATTAATTATACCTTCGGCAATTGCTTCTGCTGACTCTGTTTGTCGTTTTTCCGAAGATAGTTGACTTCTTTCCTGTTCGTTTGAAATAAAACCTAATTCCAATAAAACTGAAGGTGCTTCTGTGTGGTTTATAACATAAAATTTAGACTTAAACAAGCCTCTGTCTATTGCGGTTATTTTTTCCATAAGTTCTTTATGAATTACTTTAGCAACTTCATAGCCTCTATCGGTATAGTAGTGGGTTTCAACCCCGTGAATTTCTGTTTTTACACTGGCATTAATGTGGATACTTACATAAATATCTGCTTTATGAGAGTTTGCAATTTCAACCCTGTCTGCAAGAGTCAGTGTTTTATCGGCATCTCTTGTCATTATGATATTTTCAAGACCCTGTTCTTTCAGTGCGTTCCTGACTTTTAACGCTATTTGAAGCGTTAAATCTTTTTCCAAAGTTTGTCCACGCATAGCACCTGTATCATTTCCGCCGTGTCCGGGGTCAATAACTATTATTTTATTCTTAATTTTCTTTATTGCAGCTTTTTCTTCCTTATTTTGAGTTTTTGTAGTTTTTTGTGTTTGTTGCTTTTTATTTTTCTGTAATATCTCTGCTAATGAATTTACCTCGGGTTTACGAACCGGTGTTGTTGTTTGTTTTGGCGGTTGAACTGTATTTGTATTATTATTTGTTGTTGGAGTTTTTGTTGTCGTGGTCGGTTGCTGAACAGGTTGGAGTCTGCTTGTAAATACAAATCTTAATTGTGAAGCATTTAGTGTTTCATAGCAATCAACAAAACTGACAGGTGCAATAGGTAATGATAATTGATAAGCCCCTGACGGTAGAAGTTTTATTAAATATTCTGTTTTATTGTTTGCAGCTACCGTATTGAATGCTTGTACATCAAATCCTGTAAGGTTATAAAGTGTAACATTTAATATATTGCTTTCTCTTCTTATTGAATAAATAATCGGCTTAGAAAACGTTATATTTAGTACGTCCGTAGTTGAATTAACTTTCTCTTCTTTAAAGTATGTCAATTCTGTTTTATCATTTGAGAAAGATGAAGCAGAAAATTTGTTTTTGTTTGCAATTAGTAGTGTTTGCAAACTGTCGGAATAAACCGGAAGATATAATGTCGGATTTGATGTTTTTATTACTATTCTTGCTTTTGACGGTTCAAATTGTCCTATTTTTACCGTTTCAAATTCTGATAATCTGAATTCTTTATCTCTTAATTCTTGCAAAACAATAGTATTCGGTAAATCAATTACAACTCTGGACGGTTCTGTCAGGGTGAAAGGCTTTTCGACATTTATCACCCCGATACCTGAAATAAGAATATTACCGTTATTTACACCTATTTTTTCCAAGAAAAATCTTGATTTTAAACGGGCTTGTTTTTGCTCTATGTTCGGACGTACCAGTTGGCTGTCATCATTTTTAAATGCTTGTTGTACTTTATTAAATATTTCATCCGCTTCTTTTTTTTCTGTTTCTTCTTGTATTACGACTGTTTTATCGTAATATTCAACCGATGTTCCCTTTGTTTCTTTGTAAGTTTGTGTCAGATATTGTTGCAATGGTGTTTCATTGCTCAATTTTATGATTATATTGTTTTTGATTTTTAAAACTTTTATTTGAGAAGTATTATAATTCGGAGAATTATTTATAACTATTCTTACAACGTCGGGATTTGTTGAGTTTTGGGCTATTTTTAAATTTGTTAAACGACTGTTTTTTAATTCATAAGAAGAATTTGGAAATGTAATTATTGCATTTTCTATATCAAAAAAGACTCTGTCAGGGTTTGTAAGTGTTTTTTTTGTAATTTTTATCTCGGCGGTATCAGAATTCCCTGAAGTTCCGAGAAAGATAATAGAGTCGGAATTATCAAAATTAATTGAATTAATTTTTAAACTTTCTTCTGCACAGGCTTTTTGAATAACAACACAAGTAGTGCAATTGTTGTTAAATGTTCCGATTGCCGGCAGAATTAAAAAATATATAAAAATAAGTACTATTATCCTTTGTATCATATTTATAATAATAAACTCAAATAAGTAATATAGCCAAAAAATTAACAAAAATAAAAGGCTTAAATTTAATATTTAAGCCTTTAACATTTTTTACAATCATATTTACGAGTTTGAAGATGTGCCTAAATCTGGACGTAATGTATCAAGAATGCTTGATGTATCGTCTTCAACACCGTCACTATAGTACAAACTTGCACTTGAAGCCTTAAATGATTTATATTTTGCTTCATATTGATCTCTTTGTGTGTTACAACTGAATTTTGTAATTTCATCACCGGTTACTCTGCCGTCGCCATTTGCATCAATTTTGTTAAAGTAAGTTAAAACGGTTGATAACAATGAGCTATCTCCTGTTGAGGCACATAATGATTGAATTTCATTATATGTCAAACCTTGTGATTGCATTTGTGACATCAAATTACTTAAATCGTTTCCTGTTATTTCTCCGTCACCGTCACTGTCAAGAGAATTAAAATTTGTAGTTAAGTATTGAAGAAAAGATGTATTTCCTCCAAGGCTTAAAACTGTTTCTGATGAAACGTTGTTTAAGTCTTTAAGAGTTAACCCTTTCCCTGATGTGCTATGTTTACTCATAACTGTTGAATATGTATTTGTAAGTCCTGCCATTGCACTTGTTAACAATGTTTGTCCGTTTAATATGCTCATATACTTGCTCCTTATTCATACTTTTCCGTACTAACATATTAATGATTTTTTTTGAAAAGTAAACCCTTTTTTTGATTGATTTTATTTGTTTGAATAAAGGTTTTAAATTTCGGTGAATATATTTTTTATTCTTTCAATGCAGCCTTGTTGGCTGTGTTCCCATTCACGGTATGAAATTCTTTCAACCGTTACTCCGCTTCTTTCAATTAAGGTTTGTTTCTTTATTTGAGTCTTAGGGCAGCGTTGATTATCCTCAACTCCGTCGCATTCAACAACAATCGTCTTTCCTGTCGGTGAGAGAACTGTTAAATCTGCACTTAATCCTGCAATTGTTTTGCCTGCAACTACTTCAAACCCCTCATCTCTTAAAAAGTCTGCAACTTCTTTCTCAAAAGAGTTTTTGTATATATTTTCATCTGTTTTTAACTCTTCTTTCAGCTTGTTTCGTTCAACATAGGCTTGTACAAATTCTATGTAATCCTTTAAAATTCCGGCAGGAAGCGTCTTTGGGTCTTTAGACAGGAATACAATTTGTTTCTTTCTTGCTCTTGTTATTGCAACGTTGAACAAATTCGGAATTTGTAAGAAAGTTAAACTTTGATTAAAACTGTTGTTTGCAATTGCCCAAGAAAGCATAATTATATCTCTTTCATCACCTTGAAATGTGTGAGCGGTACCGACTTCAAGTTTATGTTTTCTGATAACGCTTTCTGAAAAGACTTGAGCAATAGCTTTTTTTATAAGCTCAACTTGACCTCTGAACGGTGAAATAATACCGATTGAAACAGGTTCTTCTCCATCTTTTTTTATTCTGTCATCTTCTAAGATTATTTCTTGAAGCCTTTGCATTATCGCTTCAACTTCCGGCATGTTTCGTGTTATTTCCATATCAACTTTGCCGTCAGGAACTTGTATAAATTCTAATACGTCATTGCTGTTGCATTGAGACATTATTCTTATTCTGTCGCCATAAAATTCTTTATTGCTGAAATCTATAATCGGAGCGTAACTTCTAAAGTGTTCATCCAAAAGAACAGGTTTTGTTGAATAGTAGTTTGCCAAGTCAAACATTGAGTTTGTTCTGAAACGCCACATAAGTTGATATTTGTCAGGAATTTCATATTGACTCATAAAGGATTGTTCTTTTGATTTTTCCAAGAAAGACAGGTGAGGAAGCTGCTTATCATCTCCAACTATAACCGCTTTTTTACTTCTGAATAAGATAGGAATACAACTTGCAATATCGCATTGAGATGCTTCATCAATAATGGCAACATCAAATAACCCCGGTTTTATCGGGAGTGAATCTGAAACAGCATAAGTGGTTACACACCAGCAAGGGAATGCTTCCAATAACGGTTTAAAGTCCTCATCCTCAAGAAGTCTGTTTTGCAAATTTTTCTTTCTTGTAGTAAGTGCTTTTGTGTGAACAATTAATCTTTGTCTTTTTACCTGATCACGCAATAACCCCTTTAACGCATTACGTCTTTTACCTTTTAATATTTCAATTGCTAGAGTTTTTTGTTTTTTCTTTAGCATTTTTATTTCTTCAAGCAGATTATGAATATTGCCGAGTTTGAAAACCTGTGTTTCAACATAACGGGCTTGAGTTGCTAAACGTGCAATAATAAGCTCGATTTTAAGTCTCTCAATATTTTCAAAATCAGGCTTGAAATCTTTGTTGTTAATTATTTTTTTTAATTGATGATTTGCAAAGTTTGTTGATATATTAGAGAAAAATCCTTGTTTTTCGGCATTTTTTTCTAAGCTCTTGATTGCATTATCAATGTCATCAATTTCTTGCATTGTTAATTTACCTGTCAAAAATTGTAATGCCCCAAGCTCTCTTTCCTTTTGCTTGCACTCTTTTGTTAATTTTTGCCATTGTTCTTCAAGTTTAATAATTTCTTCACACTTGTTTTCTCTCTCTCTTATGGAGTTTACAAGTTTTTGCATGTCTTCAACATCAACAAGAATAGAGTTTTCAAAACCTGTATCTAAATCAACTTTGTTTGAAATTAAATCTTGTAAATCAAAAGACAGCTGTTTTTGATAATTAGCTCTGCCTGCTCTTAATGCTAAAAACGGTGCTCCGAAATCATTCAGACGATTTGCAACAACATCTGTTGCCTTATCCATTCTTGAAGCAACCAAGACAGTCTTGCCGTTTGAAATCAAGTGGCAGATAAGGTTTACAATTGTTTGTGATTTACCTGTCCCCGGAGGTCCATATACA
>CAYYPD010000053.1:0-12678 GCA_964473445.1 uncultured Muribaculaceae bacterium | reverse complement strand
ATATTTGTTGAGAGGTAAGTTATGCTGAAAGAATTATTATTTAAAATATTTTTTATGTTTCAAAGAAGAAGATTTTCTCAAGACGATTGTCAAGTTTACTTTGATAGAATAGCAGGTTACCCATCTTGTTATAACGTACCCTTCGGCTACGACGGACCGTGTAAATTATAAACAAACTAATAAATGTTAATACTCTTTCGAAAGAAGTTAACATTATTTTGACAAATTTAATAATAAGTATCAAAACTCAAATTATTTTAATTGATACTGTAAGTTCAATCCAAACGGCATAACTTTAAGCAAATGCCGTTTTGTTATTGTTTAACCGACAAATACCTGAAATCTTCATATTTGACGAATAATATGCAAAATATATAGCTGATTACTTAACAAATATGATTGTTAAGTAACTTTATTGACTAACTTCGAGTAAAGATTTAAACTTAAAATAATATAATAAGCCGAAGTTAAAAGAAAAGAGGTTTTTATGGCAAAAATTTATTATGCGGCAGACTGTAATTTAAATTTATTAAAAGGTAAAACAGTTGCAGTTATCGGATACGGCAGCCAAGGTCATGCTCACGCATTGAACTTGCATGAAAGCGGTATTAATGTTGTTGTAGGTCTTTACAACGGTTCTAAATCTTGGACAAGAGCAGAAGAAGCAGGTTTAAAAGTTGTTACGGTAGCAGAAGCTACAAAACTTGCAGACTTCATCATGATTTTACTTCCTGATGAAAAACAAGCAGATGTTTATAAAGCTCACATTGCACCTAACTTAACAGCAGGTAAAACATTGGCATTTGCACATGGTTTTAATATCCATTTTGCTCAAATCATTCCGCCGGCTGATGTTGATGTAGTAATGATTGCACCTAAGGGACCGGGACATACGGTAAGAAGTGAATACGTTGAAGGAAAAGGGGTACCTTGTTTGGTTGCCGTTTATCAAAATGCTTCAGGTAAAGCGATGGAAAATGCTTTAGCGTACGCTGCAGGTATCGGCGGGGCAAGAGCAGGTGTTCTTGAAACAACTTTCAGACAAGAAACTGAAACCGACTTATTTGGAGAACAAGCAGTTCTTTGCGGTGGCGTTACTGCTTTAATGCAAGCAGGTTTTGAAACACTTGTTGAAGCAGGATATGACCCTCAAAATGCTTATTTTGAATGTATTCACGAAATGAAATTGATTGTTGACCTTATTTACCAAGGCGGTTTTGCTAAAATGAGATACTCTATTTCAGATACTGCAGAATTTGGCGACTATGAAACAGGCAAAAGAATTATTACTGATGAAACAAAGAAAGAAATGAAAAAAATTCTTACAGAAATTCAAGACGGTACTTTTGCTTCTAAATGGATTACCGAAAATAAAGCAGCAGGAAGATCTCACTTCTTAGCTACAAGAAGAGTTAAAGCTGAACATCAACTTGAAAAAGTAGGAAAAGAATTAAGAAAAATGTATTCTTGGAACGAAGAAAAATAAAAGAATATCCGATATGAGAAAAGAGGAATTTTAAATAAAAATTCCTCTTTTTTATTTAGAAAATAGTGATACCATATAAATATGAACAATATAGAAATCAGAAATATTCAAGATAAAGACATAACTTCCGTACTTAACATATACTCTTATTATGTGTTAAATACTGCTATTTCATTTGAATATGAAACCCCAAGTATTGAAGAATATACTGCAAGAGTAAAAAACATAACAACAAAATACCCGTATCTTGTTGCCGTTGAAAATGGAGTGATTGTCGGATATGCCTATGCTGCAACATTTATAAACAGAAAGGCTTACGACCGTTCTTGCGAGTTAACAATATACCTTGATAAAAACCACACCCAAAAAGGTATAGGCAAACTTCTTTACAATGAACTTGAAAAAAGGTTAAAAGAAAACGGTATTTTAAATTTGTATGCCTGTATTGGGGTTCCTAATAAAGAAGATGAATTCTTAACCTTTAACAGTTATGAGTTTCACAAGCATTTAGGATTCAAAGAAGTCGGCAAATTTACAAAATGCGGTTCTAAATTTAACCGTTGGTATAATATGGTATGGATGGAAAAATTAATAGGCAATCACTAAATCAAAACTATTTTCTGTCCCAAACCGTTTTATCGTACATAATCCCTTGAGTTGCATCACCAAACGGTACTACACGTTGGTTATACATTTGTGCTTCATAAATATCTCTTGGAACATCAGATGATGTTGTAAGTCTGTTCGGTTTTCTTTGACCGTTTACGTCAATATACAGATTTGGGGAATCTTTATCTGCCGCACAAGGGATAGTATTATATGAGTTACAAGTAGATGTTTGGTCGTTTGTATCCGGAGAAACTTCCCAATTTGTAATACAAAACATAGCACCGTCTGCCGTTGTAAAAGTAGCTCCATTACATACTTCTTGATTTGTAAATACCTTAGAGCGTTCATCTTTCATTACGGTCATTCTTTTTGAAAAAATATTATCAATTACATCTTCTGCAGTTGCAAAGTCTTGAACATACATATTATCTACGGCAAAACTCATTTCCATTGCCTGATTAATTGAGGATATGGCTTTTTTTAATGCACTTCTCATTTCTGCCCCATTTGTATTATTCATCAATGTAGGCACGGTAATTGCGGCAACAACACCTATTATAACTAAGGTAATTAAAACTTCCGCAAGGGTAAATGCTCTAAATGTTTTTAATACTTTATTTCCCATAGTTTTTCCGTTCTTGTTTTAATATTATATTATTATTTCAAACTTTTCTTTATTTTAATAATGCTTAATATTTTATTGCCCGTTTTTGCTCAAATCTAACAAGACAAAGAATAATTGCTACTATTTTGTTACGTTTATAGTAATATTTTTAATAAAAATCCCCTGACAGTTTTTATTCAATACGACAATACAAATTTTCTTCTTTAAATAAATAATTATCGGTACGAGTTATTTATTAGGGCAAATTATGCGAATTTTAAAGGTATTTTTTATTTTTATTATTTATATTTTGTCTGTAAATACAACATTAGCACATAAATACGGGGAAAATGATAAAAATATGTTTTATGAAGCCTTTATCGACGGGTATATTATTGAAATGCAGAAAACAATAGATAAACCAGATGTTGAACTAGAAAAAAAGAGAAATTTATGTCTTTGTTAAAAGAAAATATAGACAAAAATATCTTATAAAATCTTCTTGGAACTGTATTCAAAAATTCCCCATTGAACAAATTGTAACAGTTTCAATTTTTTGCACTTCTGATTGGAATAAAAGGCAAAGTGAAAAGAATAAAGATTTATTTGAAGTTCTTAAATAATTACCACTTATGAACAAATTCTTTAGGAGCATACGATTTTATATAATCGAACATCTCATCTAAATTATTTGCAACAAAATATAAAGACTTCATTTCTTCTTTTGCAAATCTGTTCTCATAAACAGTATCGAACATTTTTAGCATATTATCGTAGTAACCGTCAAAGTTTACAAACACAATCGGTTTATTATGATAATTTAACTGTTTTGCAACAATTATTTCAAAAATTTCTTCAAACGTACCAAAGCCACCCGGCATTGCAACAAAAATATCTGCATATTTTTCCATTGTTGCCTTACGCTCTCTCATATCTTTTGTAATAATAACTTTTGCCAAGTCAGGATGCTTAAGACCAAACTCTGCTATTCTTTCAGGAATAACACCTATAACTTCCGCTCCGTTTTTCAAGGCATTATTAGCGATAACACCCATCATCCCGACGGTCGTTCCGCCATAGACCATATTATATCCGTTTAAAGCTAATCTTTCACCAAGTTCTTCTGAAACCTTATAAAATTTTTCATCTAAATTATTACTTGATGAACAATATACACAAACTGTCTTTTTCTTATCCATTTTTACTTCCTTACGGGTTATGTTTTAAACTTTTATATGCCTTTACAACAACTTGGGTTCTGTCTTCTACTCCCAACTTTTGAATTATACTGCTTACATGAACTTTTACCGTATTAATACTGACATCCAAAATTCTTGAAATTTCGCTATTATTAAGCCCCTCACAAATATATTCAAGAACATCATGTTCTCTATCCGTGAGATTATAGTCTTCGTCAAGTGAAAAATCAGGTTTCTTTTCATCCGATATTGCATTTAAAACAATATCCGCAATTTTAGGGTCAAACCACAATGCACCCTCTATAACCTCTTGAACAATTGTTGTTAAACGCTCAGGATTAATGTCTTTTGAACAGTATGCTCTTGCCCCTGCCTTAATTGCTTTAATTACTTCATCCTCCGAGCTGTGTGAAGTTAAAATAATTACTTTTATATCTTTATTTATTTTCATTATTTCTTGGGCAGCTTCAATTCCGTTCATTGACGGTAGCCCTAAATCCATTATAACAGCATTAACGGGACGATTTTTTACTGTTTCAACAGCCTCTTCGCCTGATGAAGCCTCAATAATCTCATCTATGAAATTTTTATTTTCAAAAGCTGTTTTTAAGCCGAAACGTATTAATTCATGATCTTCTACCAGTAAAATTTTGTACATAAAACCTCTACGCCAAAACTTCTTCTTGTTGTCTTACATAATATGAATTAAAAATATTAATAAGCTCTTTTTCTTTAGGAGAAGGGTTTTCTTCCTTTAAGATACCGCTCAATTGCTGCATAGTAACAGATGAAAGAATTTTTCTATCTTTATCTTTTATCTGCAAGTGATAATCGCTTATTAAAATATCGATAATTACATCAATGGGAATACTAAGAAAAGCGTCAACAATTTTACCGTCAAAATGTTTATTTTTTCCGTCAATCATGATTTTTAAAGCGTCATTCATAGGCATTCTGTCACGATAGTGTCTGACAGATGTTATAGCATCAAACACATCACCTACCGCAAGAATTCTTCCGCCTAAAGGTATTTCTTCACCTTTTAACCCCCTAAAATAGCCTGTCCCATCATATTTTTCATGGTGAGAAGCCGCAATTTCGGTAATTTCAGAAAATGAAGCATTAATATTTGTTTTACAAAGAATATCGTAAGTAATTTTAACGTGTTCCTTAATATGTTCATATTCTTCTTTTGTTAGAGCACCTTTTTTCTGTAAAACGCTATCTCTGATTCCGATTTTACCGATATCGTGCAATCTTGCCGCTTTCGATATTATTTCCGTAACATCTTTATTCAGCCCTAATGTTTTACAAATAAGCTCTGAGTATATTCTTACACGGTTTGAATGCCCTTGTGTAATTTTATCTCTTGCATCAATTGAAGCTGCAAGCGTATCAATAAAGCCCTCAAATAAATTCTTTTGGTCTTCCAGCATTTTTTGTTGAATATTAAACAGAATATTGTTTTCAATTGCAATTCCCGCATTTGTTCCGATTGCAAATAAAATTTCTTCATCAGAATCCGTAAAATCCCCCGTTAGTTTATTCAATACTTGGAAAGCACCGATTATTTCGAATTTAATATTACGAATAGGCATGCAAAGTAAATTATATGTTTTATACCCTGTATGTTTGTCAATTTCATTATTGAAACGACTGTCTTTATATGCGTCCTGAATACGAATAGTTTCGCCTGTTTTTACAACGTGTCCTGCAAATCCTTTATCTGCAGAAAATCTGATTTCTTCGCTGTTCATTCCTAATGCAACTTTTGACCAAAGTTCATTTTTATCTTTATCATAAAGAAAAACGCTGCATCTGTCTGCATTTAAAACCTTTTTTGTTTGCTCTGCTATCGTAATAAGAAGTTCATCTATATTAGCCTGAGCATTTACACACCTTGCAATTTCAGTTAATGCCAAAAGCAAAGAAGCATTTTGTTCTTTTTCATTTTTAATGTTGTTTGAATTATTATCAGCCGTTGCAGATTCCGCATTATAACTTATAAAACGTTGAGAAAGCTCTCTGATTTCAGATTTTAATTTTTCGGTATTTTGTTTATCTGCAATTTTACCGGCTTTTTCTAACGAATCATAAGCCATTTTTGTATTTTGAGATTTCATATATATCATAGAAAGTAATTCATAGGCTTTCGCTTGTAATGCAGATTTTGAAGATAATGCTTCTACAGCATAAGACAAATAAAAGATTGCTTCATTATACTTACTTTCTTTAAAGTAAATTTGTCCGAAAGCAAACTTATTAACACCTATAACAACTTTATCATCACTGCTTTCAGCCAGAAATTTAGAATCTTCAAGCAGTAAAAGTGATTTATAATAACTTTCTTCTTTTGAAAGATACTTCATTAACCCGTTCAAAGATAAACAAATTGAAACATTTGGAATATCTTTATAAGCAAGAAATATTTTATGAGCAAGCGAGAATTTTTCAATCGCACTCTTGTAATTTTCCTCACAATATAACTCTATTCCTTTATTTAAAAGGGAAATTGCATCCTCTATTGACTCTTTAAACGAGTTTTCCTTATTTACTCTCATCTCACAACCTTAACAAACTAACACATTTATTATACAATATAATTCATAGATTTGACATAGAAAAGAATGAGAAATGAAAAAAGTAAGCATTTTAATTCCTGTTTATAACGAAAAAGACACTCTTCAATTGTTATTAGACAAAGTTGAACAAGCAAATTTTGCCGGGTTAGAGAAAGAAATAATCATGGTAGATGATTGTTCTACGGATGGAACAACCGATATTTTGAAAAAATTAGAGAATAAATACAAAATTTTCTACCATACAAAAAATATGGGAAAAGGTGCCGGTATAAGAACTGCCGTTGAACAAGCAACAGGTGATTTTGTTGTTATTCAGGACGCTGATTTAGAATACTCCCCTGATGACTATGACTCACTTCTTCCTTATTTAATCAATAATGAAGCAGATGTTGTATATGGTTCTCGTTTTAGAAATAAAGATAATTCCAAGAACTTTATTTTTAAAAATAAAATTGCAAATCTGTTCTTAACAATGCTTACAAATATCTTATTCGGAGCTAAAATAACAGATATGGAAACCTGTTATAAAGCATTTAAAAGTGAATTTATAAAGAATATTAAAATAAAATCCGACAGGTTTGATTTTGAGCCTGAAATTACGGCAAAAATGATGAAAAGTAAAGTCAGATTTAAGGAAGTACCGATTTCATACAACGGAAGAAGACACGATGAAGGTAAAAAAATCAACTGGAAAGATGGCGTGCATGCTATTTTTACTATCATAAAATATCGCTTTGTTGATTAATACAAAAACCGTCTTGTTAGTTTAATATGAAAAAAAATTAACAAGGAGGTCTTTTATGGATTTAAAAGGGTCAAAAACCGAACAAAATTTAATGGAAGCGTTTGCGGGTGAATCAAAAGCACGCAACAAATATACGTTTTATTCAAAACAGGCGGCAAAAGACGGCTATGAACAAATAAGCCGAATTTTTGAAGAAACCTCAAACAATGAAAAAGCTCACGCAAAAATTTGGTTTAAACTGCTTAACGGGGGTGATGTTTCAGATACAATTTCCAACTTGGAAGATGCCGTAATTTCAGAGCATTATGAGTGGACCGAAATGTATGCAAATTTTGCAAAAGAGGCAAAAGAAGAGGGTTTTGAGGATATTGCAACTTTGTTCGGTTTAGTTGCAACAATTGAAAAAATGCATAATGAAAGATATCAAAAAATACTTGACAATATAAAACAAAATAAAGTGTTTTCAAGACAAGAGCCTGTTAAATGGGAATGTGCAAATTGCGGTTACACATACATAGGAGAAAAAGCTCTTGATGTTTGCCCCGTATGTTCTCACCCTAAAGGATTTTTCATGATTAAATGTGAAAATTATTAATATAAAAAATCTTCGGTAGAAATACCGAAGATTTTTCTTTTAACGCTTTTGGTTTATTTGAATTTTAATTTTTGTTCTTTGTCTTACCTAATGTCCAGCGTAATCCGAATTGGAATGATATACCGTTCCTTCCGCCGTTTCTCAGCATTGTTTGACCAAATGCCGTGAAGCTGTTACCATATCGTTTTTGAAGACCAACGCCATATTGAACATAAGGTTTTACACTTAAATTAGGCAGAGATACATCATTTGCTTTAAAATCTGTTTTATCAATTAAGTTCCACAACATTTGAACACTTGCATAAGGTTGCCAGCCTTTTTCCAAGTTTCCAATGAATTTTACCCCCGGAGCAAGTTGAATAGCATTCAAAGGATCTGACTTAATTCTAACACCTGCTCCATTTGTGTAATCAAATGTATTTACAAATGTATAAGACATTAAATAATTGGGTTGAACAATAAATTTACCATCCAAAAATTCAAAATTATAACCGGTTTTACTAGCGATACCTGCTTGCAACATTGTAAAATCATCACTGCCTGACAGCGTACTTGCATCAACAATATTTGTTCCGACGTTTGCGGTTAATCCTGTATAGAAGTTACCTTTATACCAAGCTGCACCGGTACCTAATGTTGCACCGTTTTGATAAATTCCGATACCGTCATAAGTTTGATGAGAGCCGATATAACCTGCATAAACAGAATATGACATATCCCAACCATTGGATAGTTCCATTAAATCACTATCACCGCCGAACAATGAACCATAAGCCGTGTTATTTACTTTCGGACCGTTTTTCAATCCGACACTTTCAAATGTTGTAAACGGTCTGAACCATAAGCCTTTATCCTGTTCAGGTTGTTGGTTCGGACTAAAAGTTATAACCCCGCCTTGACCGCTGCCTTGAGATGAAGCGTATTTATTTGCATATTTCATAGCTTGACGTTGTTTTTTCGTCATAACCATAGTCATATCCATATTTGAGAATGCCTGTTCATAAATATTTAACTGTGTTAAATATCCGCCGATTTGTGCTGCTATAGGACTTGCTACAATTGACGGGTTAAAATCTTCATATCCGCCGGATGAATATCTGTTGAAGTTAACCAGTCCGTTAATTTTATCGTAATCAACGTTATATTTATATAAATTTGAGTATCGAACCCCTTTTAAATTTGCTCTTATATTATTTATAAGTGCGGTTTTGGTTGTTTCATCTTCAAAAATCGGCAAAGATACTCTTTTTTCAGTTGCGTCAGACATTAGTTTTACATCAGTTATTGTAATTGTTGCAGCAGGATCAATATCTGACTCCTTGATTTGAAGGATATCTATTTGTTTGCTCTTCAAATCAGCATCTAATTTAAGTTTATTTTCGCCTGTTAAATTCATTGTGTGAACAACAAGTGTGTTAACTTTAGAATCAGAAATATTCAACTCTGCACCATTTAACGTCAATGCAGTAAGAGGATTTTCTCCTGTTGCATCTATTGCACTTGTTGAAAAGTTCAATGTACCGCCTGTTGATGAAACACTGCCTTGAACTGTTCCGTTAAAGTTTATAACCCCGTCCTTATTTGAAACTGAACCGATTATATCACTATTTGATGTGAATTTACCCGTATTTTCAATATTTCCGCTAACTTTTGCGTTAACAACCGTCGTTCCTTTGTTATCTACATTTGAATTAATTTCACCCTCAGACCAAAATTCTGACGAAGAATTAACTGATAAATCATCTTGAGTTATATCGCCTTTTGCTATGACATTGCCGTTGATTGTTGTATTACCGGTTCCTGTTACATTGTTTTTTAATGCGCCACCGGTTAAAATCAATGAACCTGCTTTATTCGTCAATGTATTTCCGATGTTATCAGCGGATGAAGTTAATTTATTTGAATCGTTGATTATAATTTTGTTATTTATAATTGCATTTGCAATCACTTCCCCGTTGATATCAGTTTTACCGCTACCGTTAATTACAGAAGAGAGTGTACCGCCTGTTAATTCAAGATTTCCTTCATTTGAAACACCGTTTAATATATTTAAGTTATCGGCATTTATATTTAATATTGCGTCATCAAGTATATTCAGATTATTTTGAGCAACAGAACCGTAAGAAATAGTTTTTCCCTCATTAATGTTTGTTGTTCCCGTTCCTGCTATTCCGCTATTAAATATATTATTTCCCGTTAAATTTAACTCTCCTGCATTTGCAATATCTATGGTATTATTTTCAAACTTCATATTTTTAATGTTTAATGTACCGCCTGCCAAATTGTTCAATGCAGTGTTAAAGTTTTTCATTGTTGAGGTATTATCTTCAACTTGAGAACCTGTCAAGTTAAGGGTATATCCGTTTGCAACGGTAATACCGTCTGTTCCGCCGGCTCCGACAAGAGAACTTGCATTATTTATATATACATCTTTTGTGTTTCCGTTGCCAGTTGTACCAATCGGGAGAGTACCTTTCATTTGATAATTTCCATTTATTGAGTAGCTGTCTGCAATAAGTGAACCGTTAATATATTCTCTTAACCCTTCCGCAATACTTTCAACAAACACATCAAGAGAGCCGTTACTGCCATTGGTAAATGTATATTTATTGCTATCGGTTACAGAAATTATACTCCCTGCTGTTGAACCGCTTAATTTGTAAGTTAAACCTGTTTTATTACCCGTAATGTAATCAACATAATCTTTGTATGGTGAAGAACTGCTGCTAACATCATTTTGAACATTTATTGCAACAAGATTAATAACCGCATTATTTTTTGAACCGTCAGCTATATTAATTTTGTTGCTATTTTCAGCTTTGTTACCAATATTATTCATATTGACTTTGATTTTAAGATTACCTGTTCCTTTTAAGTTACCTGTATTTAATGTTGAATATGAAACCGAACTTTCAGCACCCTGCATATCAACGGTTTTTTCGTTTAAATTCAAAGTTCCGTCTATTGTACGGTTATCAGTCAAAAGAATATCGTTATTTAATATTGTTTCGCCTGTACCTGCGACATCTTTAGATAAATCTCCCAAAAGATTAAATATGCCTGAATTTGTCATTGTTCCCAAAATATTATCAAATGAAGATGTCAAGTTACTGGAAGAAGTAATTTGTACATTTTGAGCAATATTTGCATTATTTATCACCACTCCTAAAATACTTGTATTTCCGTTTCCTGAAATATTGTTTGTATTTATTCCGCCGGTTAACTCCAATGTGCCGTTATTTTCAAATAAATCAGCAATTCTTAAATTCTCGGCATTAATATTGAATGTTGCACCATTTGAAATATTCAAATTATCTTGTTCTATTAACGCATTTGCAATTGCAGTACCGCCTTTAAGATTCATTGCACCACTGCCTGCAACCCCTCCATTAAATATTACTTTTGCGTCGCCTGCTATATTAATCGTACCGTCAGAAAATATATCATTCCCTTTTGAAGCGGTATTATTTATAAACTCGATATTTTTAGAATTATCAGCCTTCAAATTAATTGTGGAACCTGCAGCGTTATAAATTGCTCCGCCGTTAGCTTCTGCCGTGTTCCCAGTGAAGTTTGTATTTATTATATTAATAATTCCGCTTTCATTATATAAAGCACCACCATTACCGGCTTTTAATACAGAAGAGTCGTCCGATAATATTACAGAAGAAGCGTTATTACTAAAAATAGAATTATTAATGTCCACAACACCGCCATGGTTTATAATTGCAGAATTAAAACCTTTCCAACCGGTCCCATCAGCTTTTTTAACATCGTTAATAATTAAATTTTGAGCTTTTCCATTTTCAACCCCAAGCTCAATACCGATTATATTATCTGATGTAATAATATTTTTCCCGTTACCGTTAATTTGAAGCAAAGACCCTCTTAATTTGTTAGAAGTTGTTCTTGAAACCTGCTCTCCGTTTAATAAAAAGTTGTAACCTTTATCCCAAGCGTTTTCTCCGCCGATTTTCGTAATTTCTTCATCTGTTGTTACATTATAGATATATGTTTCGCCGGCAGAAAATTCTTCATCTTGACCTAAAGATAAAGCAACAGGAAGACCTCCCGTATCAACAAATTTTGTAATCGCAATAGAGTCTTTACCTGTATTCGTTGTAGTAAGAGCTAAAGAATATCCTGCATTACTTGTGATAACTGTTTCTAGATTTTTAGCAAGTTCTGTTTTACCATCGCTAAGTAAATTTGCTTTAGCGAACTGCATTATTTTAGTATCGCCTAAATCAAAAGAAGTAAGAGAATCCCCCATAAAAGATAATTTATCTATTGTAAGAATACCGTTTCCTTTTATTTCAGAGTCAATATAATCAATAACTTCATCGGTTGAAGCTAAATTAACATCAAGTCTTAAATTTGCACTGCCCAAAACGTTTAATGATTCAGGGTTAAATATACCGGTGGTCTTCGATTCAATATTATCATTTACTAAATCAAGAGTACCTCCCTTTAATGTGATTTTTGCAGTGTTATCAAAGTATTTATCGGGTGTCAAATATCCCTCATAGGTATTTTTTTGCCCGAACGTAAGCGTCCCGTTATGAAGAACTAAATTTGCACCTTTTACTTTGTTGTTAAAAATAATTCTACCATTAGTCGGAGCCAATGTATCATCTTTTGCATTTGTTTCAACAAATTTAGAATAATAAATTCCGTTTTGGTTTAATTGTATATTAGGGTTATTTACATCGTTTCTGTAGTATGTAGAGCTTGGATCTGATTTTTTAGCAATTTCATCATCATAAGAATTTCCTAACGCATTAACTATATCATTAAATATTATTTCTCCGGAGTTACCTGCGTTAAAATAAACATTACTGTCATTTCCATCTTCCCC
>CAYYPD010000052.1:0-13315 GCA_964473445.1 uncultured Muribaculaceae bacterium | reverse complement strand
TAGTTGAAAAAATCATTGAGAAATAATATAATTACACAAAATAAAGGGGAATGGAATGAACTGTATGTCTTTCTCAATTTTATTAAAACTCCTTTAGAGAGTTTTTTGTCCACTTTTTGGGGTACACATCAACATCACTATTAGGGAGAGAAGCTATATGGGTGAAAATCCTATTGTCAGCATTGTAATGCCGATATATAAACATTCAGAAGAACAACTGACTACTGCAATATACAGTATTCTTAATCAAACATTTAATAATTTTGAACTAATAATAACAGACGGAAGTGATGACACCAAAAACTTTGAAATTATTTCACTCATTAACGACAAGAGAATAAGATATTTCAAAATAAAAGGATATATCAACTGCCTAAACTACGGAATATCTCAAGCAAAAGGCAAATATATCGCAAGAATGGACTCTGATGATATAGCTCGCCCCAACAGGATTGAAGAACAAGTAAAATTTTTAGAAGAAAACCCTAATATTTCACTATGCTCCTGCCTTGTAAAATATTTTGGGGATACAAGTAAACACAAATTTTCAAAACATACAAGAGAAATTACTCTTCTAAATCTCATAAAATGTCAAGAAATTGTCCACCCCTCAATGATGTTCAGAAAAGAATTAAACATCAAATATGAACACATAATGCCGCTTGAGGACTGCCTGCTTTTTAGAAAATTATTACTGGCAGGGAAAAAACTTGAAATTATCGATAAAATCTTATCCGAAAACTATATATCAGAGAAATCGATTATGGCTCGCTATCCTAAACTTATGAAATACAGAAAAAGCAAGATGAATATATATTCACTCTCAAAATACTACAATTATCCTTTAAGTTTTACAGACGAAATTTTCAAGAAAAAAGATTTTTCTAAAGATGATGTACTGGAACTGCTAAACCTGATAAAATTTCTAAATAATGAAATTCACAAAAATATCTTCAATGTCTATGAAATCAGCACTCCATATCTTCTTTATGCACTTGATAAATGCAAACAAAGAAATCCTGTGCTTTTTAGCCCGATTTTTATACGAACACTTTTCCTATACAAATTAAAACTATATTTAAAACAATGTATTAGATTTATTTTCTCTATTTTTAACGAATATATTGACAATAAAAAAATAAAAATAATTTGTACTTTGGGATTAAAATTTAGGCTAAAAAATTAAGTAACAATAAAGAGGAACAATTTTTCAATCATTCCTCTTCATTATAATATCAATCTGTGCGATATTTTCGGCTTTTAGCCTACGCAAATTTCGCCTCTTAAAATTCCTTTGCGTTCGAGCTTGTCGTTCGTTCGGCTTCGCCTGCACTCACTTCTGCTCTCACTTACCGGACTTCGTCCGTACGGAATTTCGCTATTTAATTTCGATTTTAGCACCAGCAGCTTCTAATTGTTTCTTTAAAGCTTCTGCATCTTCTTTTTTAATGCCTTCTTTGATTGCTTTCGGAGCAGCATCTACTAAATCTTTAGCTTCTTTTAAGCCTAAGCCTGTGATAGCTCTTACTTCTTTAAGAACAGCGATTTTGTTTGAACCGGCGTCAGCTAAGATTACGCTAACTTCTGATGCTTCATCAGCAGCAGCTTCAGCAGGAGCAGCAGCTACAGCAGCTACAGCTACAGGAGCAGCAGCAGATACGCCAAATTTTTCTTCCATTGCTTTTACTAATTCAGCAGCTTCGATTAATGTTAATTTTTCAATTTCTTCTAAAATAGTTTGTACACTCATTGTATTTCTCCTTTTAATTATTTTTGTGTAATTTTGTAATAACTATGCAGATTTTTGTTTTGCAACTTGATCCATTGCTCTAACTAATCCGCTCATAACGGCATTCATAGCACCAACAATACCTGTTGCAGGTGAATTTATGCTGCCAAGCATTTTTGCATAAAGTTCTTCTTTTGACGGAAGACTTGCAAGTTTTTCTGTTTCTTTTGCATCTAATAATTGACCGTCTAATGCAGTTGCAACGATTTGACCTTTTTTAACTTCTTTTATGAATTTTGTTAAAATTTTTGCAGGTGCAACTTCATCTTTGAAACCAAATGCAATAGCAACAGGACCTTTTAATGTATCAGCAAGAACTTCGAATTCAGTTCCTTTTGATGCAAGTTTTGCTAAAGTGTTTTTAGTTACCATATAATCACTGTCTTCTTTTTGAAGTGTGCGGCGTAACTTTGTGATTTCTTCTACAGTTAAACCTCTATATTCAGTAACTACAGCAACTTTAGCCTTTGCGAAATTTTCTTTCATTTCTTCAATTTTTTCTTGTTTGAAGGCTTTTGTTGACATTTTTTAGCTCCTTGTTTTGTATCGACCTCATATTGGGCTTCTGCCCTACGTAAATCTTATTCGTCATTTACATACAAATAAGATTTACGTATAACCGTAAATCTTCAACAACTTTATAGAAACCAATCCAAAAATTGACTTATACTTTTTGTTTTCCTCGGCAGGGTTTGTGTTTTAAGGAACTTGTCGGTTACTAGGTCTTTCTTTTCGCCGACCTCAGCTTTTTATCATTTAGGCTAATCTTGCGACCTGCCCCTGATTTCACCTCGGCTGTTCCCCCAGCTTTCTACGGTTATACCATGAGTTTATATAAAACATAATTTTAAATCAAGTGATTTCCGTAACGCAAAATTGTATTTTTAAGAAATGTTAAATGCAACATCGCTAATTTCATTGTTTTTCCAAGATAACTCAATATTTTTTCTGATTTTTGACAATTTTTACAGCCTAAAAAACGCTTCTATATATAACGAATATATATTAGGAGAGCAAACATGAACTTACAAATTAATTCTAACAATATAACAAAACGTGCAGAAGAATTTGCAAAATGGACAAACAGCAATGAATACGTTGACAAAGCTATAAACGGAGAACAGGTTGAACAATTTAATGCCTTTGAATTTAACCCGTCAACCTACTCAAGCGATTTAAAAGAATTCGCACAAGAATATATGTCATTATTTGATAAAGATAACGACGGAACTTGGAATTACGATGAATTTAAGGCTATGGCACTTGACAGGCAAGAAATCCCTGACGGTTACGAATCACAATTTGACGCAATGCTGAAAGCAGCCTTTGATAATATAAACTTTGATAACGACAATACAAATATAAATGCCGGAGAAATCGTTTCAAATTTATTTATTGCTGATGTTGACCGGGAAGCATATAACAAAACTGACGGCAGTTTAGTTGATTCTCTTGACGGAAAGCTTGATTTTGTTCAATATCAAGCCGATTGCCCAAAAGATGAATCCACAAGCGACGGCACATTCCTTAAAAGTTTACAACAACAATTCTATAACGTTTTTTACAACAAAGACTAATTCTATAATTAATTTATAGTTGCAACCATAGCGGAACAAACAATAAAATATTATGCAATACAACAGCAAATGAGCGTCTTTTTATGCGAACTTTGGTATTGCATTACAATTTTTTAATTCAAGTTTGACGAGAAAGGCTCTGTTTATTTTCAAAGAAAGATGGCGGAATGCAAAAGAAAGAAACGTACTCGCAAACACCTTGTCGTGCAAGTGGTTAACCAAATTTGGAAGATTTTATTTGTTGCTTGATTTGTTTCATTTTTGTAATAATCAAGAGAAATATCTGCATACTACCAAGGGTAATCCGAGTTGATATTATATCCGTCCATTTGAATTAATTTTGCACACCCCATACTGCTATCTATATGGGTCTGGGTTTTTGAGCAATAGTTAGAAAGAATCTCTCTTCTTGTTTTTACATTTCTAAATGCAGTTGTAACCCCACCCGCTTCAGAGTCAATCATTAAGTAAAAAAAATCACGTCCGATTACATTTGGTTTTCTACCGGTTCCGTTAATATCTACACCAATTCCTCTTGCAAAAATATTATGTTCCATATCTTCTTCATACCAAGCGTCAATAAAATATGTAGCTCCACCAACTGTGGTAAAAACGTCTGTCGCATCACCATTTTTTGCCGCAACTTTGAAGATGGCGGAAGTTGCGATACTGCCATTAAGGTATCTGTATGTAGTATATTTAGCTTTTGATTTATTTATTTTGACAAAAGGTCTTAAATATTGTTCCGAAAAATCTTTAGATGATAATTTAAAATTCCAAGTTGAAATTGGACCGTTTTCCATTTCCGATAACCTTACTGCTTGAGATAATTCTGAATATGCTTTCTTCAAAAGCTCGACGGTTTCCTGTTGCTTATATGTTACTACTACCTGTGGAACCATTATTGCAGCTATAACCCCAATTAAAGCTATTGCAATTAAAACTTCCGATAACGTAAATGCACATACTTTTCTTAAAAATAAATGTTTATTTCGCTTTTTAATATTAATCATTAATTTAAATCTTTTTTATTTAAAGAGTATTATATATTTTTATAAAGAAGATGTCCTGATTCAATACATATTAGACTATGCACAATCTTCTTTTAATTTATAATAATATTCCATTTGCGTCAAGTAATTAGTTACATTTTACAAAATCCCTTAATAATGCTACAATATCTAAAAACACAGAGAAAGAAATCCCCCTTTAGGGGCTTTTACTCTTAGCGAAGTGCTAATTACCCTCGTCATTATTGGTATTATTGCAGCTATCACTGTTTCAAGCATTATTCAAAGTTCTCAAAATAAAGAACTGTATTCAAAATATAAGAGAATCTTTCCGTTATAAAAAATGTACTTAACCCTGCTCAAGTTAAAGAGAGTATAATCGGAGATAGTACTGTAGTCTTTACTCCATCAAGTGGCAATAACAGACATTATGAAAGTGCAAAACGGTTTTCAAGGTTCAAATAAGTTTGGAAAAGATAATTTTTTACTTCTTGTTGAAAAAAATAAAGTTACAGTTGAATATGCACCCGCAAGAGACGGAAAAACTGCCTTTAATACAATTATAAATAAGATTTAAAAGTTTAATAACATGAAAAAGAGAGAACATAAAGTTCTCTCTTTTCCATTCTTTACAAACTTATTTTTGGATATCTTTAACACTTAAAGCGATTCTGTGTTCTTGCGGAGTAAATTTCTTAATAAGAACTTCTACTTCATCTCCTACGTTATAAACGTTGAATGGATTAACGTTAGAACCTTCCATTTCTGCTGAAGGCAGTAATGCTTCAACTCCGGGGTAGATGTTGATGAAAGCACCGAAAGAAGTAACTTTATTAACAGTACCTTTTATAACTTGACCTTCTTGGAATTCATTTTCAATTGATTCCCAAGGATTTTCACCCATTCTCTTTAAGCTTAAGCTGATTCTTTTCATATCTGTATCTATTTTTAGAATTTTAACTTCGAGTTCTTGACCTAAAGAAATAACATCTGACGGATGTTTAATTCTTTGCCAAGAAATTTCGCTGATTGGTAATAAACCGTCAACACCGTTAATGTCAATAAATCCGCCGAAGTCAGCAATTCTTACAACTTTACCTTTAACAACGGAACCGACTTCTAAGTTAGCGATGATTTCATCAACAACTTGTTCTCTTTGTTCAGCAACAGCTTGTCTTTGAGATAAGATTAATTTTGATCTTTTTGCGTCTGCTTCTAAAACTTTAACTTCAATATCTTGACCGATTAAGTTGTCAAACGGAGCACCTGTTCTTAATTGGCTTGCAGGAACAAATCCTCTTAAATCAGAAACTTCAACGATTACACCGCCTCTAACAATTGAAACAACTTTTGCAGCAATAGTTTCATTGTTGTATTTTGCGTTTTGGAGTTCTTGCCATGCTTTTGCACAAGATAATTTTTTCAATGATAAAATAACTCTATCGTTATCATCATCGCCTTCTTCTCTTAAAATGTAAAATTCTTTTACTTCGTTGATGTTTAAGTAATCAGAATAATTTTTGTCGGCAACGGGAGCGTTTGTAATTTCTTTGTTTGGTAAGAATGCTTCTGTTTTTGCACCGATATCAACCAAAAAACCATCATTTTCTTGTTTTATAACAATACCTTTAACTACGTCTGCAACTGAGAATTTGTAGTTGTAGCTTTCTTCCAATAATCTGACGAATTCATCTTGTTCATTCATTGTGTTTGTCATTTTAAAAATGTCCTTTCTTATATTTTTTCTATTTCTTTAATAACGTTTTTTATTATATTTTCGGGAGTTGAAGCACCTGCTGTAATCCCGATGTTTTGTGAATTTTTGATTATCTCCGTATAATTTTTTAATTCCTCAGGAGTTTCAATGTGCAAAGTTTTTGTAATTCCTGATAAAATTTCTGCTAAATGAGTAGTGTTTGCACTTTTTTTACTGCCCACAACCAGCATTAAATCAGAGTGTTTTGCCAGTTCTCTTGCTTCTTGCTGTCTTTTGGAAGTAGACTTACATATTGTATTGAAAATTTTTAATTCATTTGCAATCGGTAATAAATAATTTGTAATTTCTTCAAGAAGTTCAAGTTTTTGGGTTGTTTGGATAACTACACCGACTCTTTTGTGTTCTTTTATTTTTTCGGTTAATTCTTTAAGTGTTTCAATATCAGGAACAACATATACTTTATCGGAATACATTTCTGCATTGGCTTTAATTGCAATAACTTCCGGATGTTCAGGCTTTCCTAAAATCAACACAAGAAAATCTTCTTGTGCCAATTGGATAGCTTTTTGTTGAACTTTTTTAACATCCAAACAAGTTAAATCAACGTATTTGAAGCCTTTCTCCTGAATTTCTTTAATTTTTTGAGGAGCCATACCGTGACTTCTTATAATACAAATGCCCGTTTCATTTTCGAGTAACTCATCAACGGTAATTATTCCAAGTTCTTCAAGTTCTTTTATAACTTGAGTATTGTGGATTAATTCACCTAACACCCATACTTTTTCGGACTTATTTTCAAGTTTTATTTTTTTTGTTGTTTCGACCGCTCTTTTGACTCCGTAACAAAATCCTGCATTTTGAGCCAATTTAATATTTTTTTTCAGTGTCCTAAACTTCCATTCATTGAACTAGCAAGAGCTTTCACCCTCACAGTACTTTTTTTATAACATGAACAATTTCTCTTTTCAAGCGTAAACAAATTACACTTGTAACATTTTCTTCACAAATAATCATTTTTAAGAATTTTTATTTTTTGAAACGGTTTAAAGAGAAAAAAGGTATATAGGGCAATAAGGCGAACTATGAATTACATAAATTTTTATTCAAACAAGGCAAAAGCAGAGGTACAACCAAATTTCAGAGGAAGAAGACTAAATTCCGTATCAAATAGTGCAATGAACTCAACATCTGCATCAACAACCGCCTCAACAACTGCTTCTACAACTGCCTCGACTACTGCATCCACGACAGCCTCAACAACGGCGTCAACCACAGCTTCCACTACTGTTGCGAACATCTTTACAAAAGAAGCAAATTCTAAAGCCGTAAAATTAATTGCCGCCGGTACTGTCATAGCTCTCTCTCTTATTGCTATAACTTCAAAAATTAAAGAGAGTAAAATGAAAGGCACCGGCACATTATTTGGCGGAGTATTGGATTATAGCTCTTTATTCATAGATTGCGGCAACAAAATCAAATCAGAAGCATTAAGCCCGAGAACAGTAAAAGAGCAATCTTTAAAAACTTTCAATAGCCGTTGCAGAGAATTAAACATCAGTGATGAATTAAAACCTGTTATTCAAATTGAGTACCAAGGAAAAATTCATACAATTAATCCTGACGGAACCGAAACAACTAAAGATAGACCTTTAGATTACAAGAGCACCGACGGGTACGGATTATATGATTCTGAACTTCATACAATCAAAATTAACGGCAATAATTGCGAAAACGAATTTCTGTTAAACGATACAATCAGACATGAACTTCATCACACAAAAGAAGCAATCGTAAGAAACAGCCTTTCTGCAGAAGAAAGAAATGCTGCAGTTAAAGCAGTTTTGATTGATATGATGAAAAACGGACAAGAAAATATTACTATTATTCGCTCTTATGATGAAAAATCACAAACATACGAAACAATGGAATCTCTGGTATTAAATACATCTGAGAGAAAGAAACTCATTAAGTTTTCGCAAAAACATCTGTTTACCGACGATTCTAAGTTATCCGAGAACTTACAAGAATACTATCATTTAAAATATGAAGTTAAAGCTAATAAATTAACTGCCGATGAAAAAAGGAGATTATCATCTCTTGAAGATGAATTGTCAGATTTGTTGAAAGATGCAAAGCCAATGGTAAAAGGCGGACTATTTAACAGAAGAAAAAATGAAAAACAATTATTAAACTATATAATTTCTATCGAAAGCAGATACCAATATTTCAGAAAACAGGAAATTAACAAAAAAATGCCTGAATTAACTCCTGAAGAAAAAAGTATGGTAAAAAGCTCTATTATGTCAAATATTCAATCCGTACAAGGAAATGTTGCATTTGAAAAAGCTACTCAGGCTTGTAACCAGACAAAAAATCCGTTTAAAAAAATTAAATTGATTAGTGAAAGTTCTGAAAAATTTATTGAATATTCAGCAAGTGATGAAGAATACAACGCAAGACAAAATGCCGGAATGGCAGAACTGGAACGACTTGAAGAAAGAACTGCCAACGGTGAAAAAGTTTCTAAAGATATAAAAATCATCAAAAGGAAAATTAAAGAAGATAAAAAATTGTATGAATTAAATTGTTCAAACAAAGATATGCGTAACAATCGTACTATTGCCAGCAGGATTAAGTATGTTACAAAATTCATGGAATCCTGTCTTACAATATCACCTTACCGTTCGATAAGTATGCAATATGGCAAAATTTAATAAAATAATAAATTAATCCCATAAATTGATTTTGAGTTATACTTTATTTGTATGAAAGGCAAATTATGTATAATCTAAAATCAACAAAAGCGGAAGAATTTATTAACAACGAAGAAATTTTATCTTCAATTGAATACGCTAAAAATAATAAAAACAACATTAACTTAATCAATTCTATTATTGCAAAAGCAAAATTTCATAAAGGTTTAACCCATAAGGAAGCAGCGGTTTTACTGGCTTGTGAAAATGAAGAGAAAAATAAAGAGATTTTTTCTTTGGCAAGAGAAATAAAAGAAGCCTATTACGGTAACAGGATTGTATTATTCGCACCTTTATATCTCTCAAACTACTGTGTAAACGGTTGTACATATTGTCCTTATCACTCTAAAAATAAGCACATTCCAAGAAAAAAAATGACGCAGGAAGAAATAAAAAAGGAAGTTATTGCTCTTCAAGATATGGGACATAAGCGTTTAGCAATTGAAGCAGGCGAAGATCCAATCAACAACCCGATAGAATATATTCTTGAATCTATAAAAACAATTTACTCAATTAAGCACAAAAACGGTGCAATAAGACGAGTTAATGTCAATATTGCCGCTACAACCGTTGAAAACTACAAAAAATTACACGAAGCAGGCATTGGAACATACATTCTGTTCCAAGAAACATATAATAAAGAAAGTTACGAAAAGCTCCACCCGACAGGACCGAAACATAACTACGCATATCATACGGAAACTATGGATAGAGCAATGCAAGCAGGTATTGACGATGTCGGAATCGGTGTTCTATTTGGATTGGAAAACTATTTATATGAATTTGTCGCTATTCTTATGCATGCTGAGCATTTGGAAGCTACATACGGAGTCGGTCCCCATACAATCAGTGTTCCTCGCATTCGTAGAGCTGATGATATTGACCCTGATACGTTTGTAAATGCTATTGACGACAAAACAATGCAAAAAATAGTTGCGGTTATTAGGATAGCTGTTCCTTATACAGGAATGATTATTTCAACAAGAGAAAGCAAAGAGTGCAGAAAAGAACTTTTGAATTTAGGGATTTCTCAAATTTCAGGCGGTTCAAAGACAAGTGTCGGTGGCTATTATGACCCTGAACCCGAGAAAGAAGAAACCAGCCAATTTGAAGTTAATGATAACAGAACGCTTGATGAAGTTGTAAATTGGCTGATGGAATCAGATTATTTGCCGAGTTTTTGCACTGCATGCTATGGTAGCCACAGAACAGGTGAAAGATTTATGTCTATTTGCAAAAATGAACAAATTCATAATTTCTGTCATCCGAACGCAATTATGACACTGAAAGAGTATTTGGTTGATTATGCTTCTTCAAAAACAAAAGAAACAGGTGAAAAGTTAATTACAAAAGAACTTGAAAAAATTACTGATAATGAGCGTAAACGAGCAGTAATTGAAAATTTAGATAAAATCACTCACGGAGAAAGAGATTTTAAATTCTAAATTAATTTTATATGTTAAAAAGATATATTGTTATAGACAAAAAAATACCGCCAATGAAATGGCGGTATTTTTATTATTTATTATACATTTTTTCTATTTGTTTACGATATTTTTCAAAAACCTTATTTCTCTTAATTTTTTGAGTTGCACTTAACAGACCGTTTTCAACGCTAAACCCTTTTGCTAATACCATAAATTGCTTTATCTTTTCAAACGGTTTCAATTGCGGTTTATTAATAATATTTGCATTGATTTCCTTTTTTATTAATTCTTGAAGTGCCGTATTATCAATTAATGAGTCTTTGTAATCTGAAATATCGCTCATTTTTATTCCGCACTTTTCAAGTGCTTCTTTAGACGGAACTACTAACGCCCCAATTCCTGATTGATCTTGACCTACAAGAACTATTTGTTCTATATAAGGACTCATTAAACACGCTTCTTCTATCGGAATAGGTTCAACATTTTCACCGCTTGATAAAACAATGGTTTCTTTTAATCTGCCGACCAACACAAGATTATTATCTTTTGTCAGCCAACCTAAATCTCCTGTATTAAACCAACCGTTTTTATCAATAACCGTTTCCGTTGCTTTTTCGTCTTTCAAATAACCTTTCATTATTTGAGGTCCTCTTGCCATGACAAGCCCTTGAGTAAAAACACCAAGTTCTTTGTGTGTTTGAGGGTCAACAATTTTTATTTCCATTTCACCAAACGGATCACCAACACAACCTAAGAAATTTTTATCTGTTACTTTTCTTACTGTTAGTACAGGTGAAGTTTCAGTTAATCCGTATCCGATTCTTACATTCATTCCGATTGCATCATAGAAGAGTTCATCCCTCATTGATAAAGCACCACCGCCGGAGATTGTAACCCTAAAATTTAATCCTGCTGCCTTTTTGACTTTTTTATAAAGCGTATTTGCAAACAATACATGAAACGGCTTTAAAAAGGAGCGAATTATTTTGTGCTTTATTGTTGAAAGCGTATGATAATTCCACTTGTTTGTAATTCTTCTTTCACCGTACATTTTGTGTGTTTTGTATTTTATACTTAATTTAACGGCAAAATCAAATAAATTGTACAAGAAAGGCGAGGTTTGTTGGAGTTTTTTATAAATTCCGACTCTGATAGCTTCCCAAATACGGGGAACAGACATCATAATTCCTACGTTGTACTTTGTTAAATCGGTTTTAAACCCTGCAAGTGTTGTATAGTGTAAATGGCAACCTCTTGATAAAAGGTAATAGCATGCAATTCTTTCAAATGCATGCCAGATTGGAAGGATTTCCAATGTGTTTTCCCCGGGAGGTGATTGAATTGCAATATGTGCATATTTAATTTGATGGATATAGCTTTTATTTTGAAGCATTACCCCTTTGGGTAATCCTGTTGTTCCTGATGTATATAAAACAGTAAATACGTCATCTCTATTTATCTCAACAGGAACAAACTCTGTATTTCTGCCTTTTTCTAAAATCTCTTCATATTTATAAACAGGTGTTTTTATATCACCCCAATCAACATCTTTCTCTGAAAACATTAAAATAATACAGGTGTAATCAAGCTCTTTTAGGTGAGATTTCATATTTTTAAGTAATTTATCGTTTTGGAACACTGCAATTCTGCAATCAGCATGGATTGTAATATAACAAAGTTCATCAATGGGTGCGGTTGAACCTCTTACAACATCAATTGCACCGCATTTTAAAATCCCCATATCGACAGCCGGCCATCTTCCGTTGCTTTCCGAAAATAAACCGATATAATCACCTTTTTTAACCCCAAGAGATTGAAGTCCTCTTGCAAATAAGTCTATTTCTTTTCTCAATTGAGAATATGTTAATTTTATTTTTGAATATTCATCCGTAATTGCATCTAAGTTATCCCAACGGGACATACAATAGTCCATAAGCTCATATACAGAATTATAATGACTATAATTTACGTCATCAAACAATTTAACACTCTTCGACATACTCATTTTACTCCCGACACATATACTTTAATCTTATATTAAAACAAAAAATTTGACAATACAATTAAAACGAAGAATAACTACAATTTATATTTAGATTAAATTTAAATAAAATTAAAGTGGAAAAATTAGCAATAAAAAACTCTAAACTTAACTTTGAGTTTAGAGTCTTTTTTATTAAAAATATAAAACTTATTTTTGAATATTTTCAGGATTAGCTTTCTTTGCTGCAATCTTATCGGCAATTGCACCTGAAATTCTTCCTGCCAGAGTTGTTACGGCAATGACTAATGCAGAAACTGTAGCGGTCGTTAACAATGCAGCTTTAGGGTTAGATTCTTTTAGCGGATTACGAGCTAAAGCATCACGAAATCCATATACTGAAAACGCAGTTCCAACGCCTGCACCTGCTAAAGTACCTATTTTTTTACCTTTTTTTGCCAGTTTATTAATATTATTAGCATTTACCGCATTCATAGAATTAATTTTCATATATTTCCTTCTTTCGTATTTTATATTTTAAATAAAACACAAGATAAGATTTTTTGATACTTTTTGGAGAAAAAGAAACTTTTCTTTACAAAAATACCTTAAATATGATATGGGTAATCTTCTTTAAATTCCCAATCATCAAAAGATAATAGAGCAGTACAATATGCCTTATCCTGTCTGCATTTTTGGAAGGCTTGTTCTTCGGTTTTATTGAAGCAGACTTATATGGAAGAAGTTTTTCCCGTCTGTCCACCCCATTGAGTTGCTGATTTCTGTTACTGTCAGATTAGTAAATCAGACCTTGCTTAACGATTTTTTGCAAAATAAAATGAAAAAGGGACAGAAACTTAGTCAGACCTGGTTTTAAAAACTTATCGTGTAGATTGTCCTGTCCTTTCCTCATAACAACGTGACTTAAGAAATACCCGTTTTCAATACTTGAAGCAAGGTTGTCCGTTGTTCTCATTTTAATTTGCAATAAGGAGTATAGAATGGAAAATTGTTTAGAAAAAGTTTTTGTAGGAGTCGATTGTCATAAAGATACTATTGCA
>CAYYPD010000051.1:0-13785 GCA_964473445.1 uncultured Muribaculaceae bacterium | reverse complement strand
AACATTTTTTGTGTTTATAACAATTGTCAATTAACACGCCCATACATATCTTCATAACGAATAATGTCGTCTTCCCCTATGTAATTGCCTTTTTGAACTTCTAATATCTTTAAAATTTCTTTTGTATGGTTTTGAAGCGAATGTTTTGCTTTAACAGGTATATTAATACTTTGAGCTTTATTTAATGTATGAACTTCATCGTTTAAAATGACTGTAGCACACCCCTCTAACACAACCCAATGCTCGCTTCTGTGATTGTGAGATTGAAGTGATAACTTATGCCCGGGAGAAACCGTAATAACTTTAGAAAGCCACCCGTCCCCGCCGTTTAAACAAGTATAAAAACCCCATGGTCTGAATACTGTTTTATGTGTTGTTACAGTTTCATTTTTTACATTTTTTAGTGCTTTAACAATCTTATTTATTTCTCTTGAACGGCTTTTATCACATACCAATACCGCATCTTCCGTTTCAACAACAATTGTATTTTCAACCCCCGAAACGGCAACAAGTTCTTTTGTTGATTGAATGTAAGATTGTTTTACGTTATCCGTAATAACATTTCCCAAAATAACGTTACCATGTTTATCTTTTTTACTGTGGTCATATATAGCCTCAAAAGAGCCTGTATCGTACCAACTTGTTAAAAGTTCAACACAAGCGGTGTTATCTGTTTTTTCAATAACCGCATAATCTATTGAATCTGATTTTAAATGTTCATAATATCTGTATTTTATTTTGTTATTTTCATCAAACATGTCTTTTGAAAATTCAAAACAAGCTGACGGAGCATATTTTTCTATTGCCTTTAAAAATACCGAAATTTTAGAAATATAAATACCGCAATTCCAAAAATATTTTCCGCTTTCAATATACTTTACTGCCGTTTCATAATCAGGTTTTTCCGTAAATTTTTCAATTTTATACCCGTGTTTTAGCTCATCTCCGATTTCAATATAACCGAATCCTGTTTCGGGATACTCGGGTTTTACCCCGATAGCGGTAATATAACCTGCCCTTGCAAGATTTTTAGCTTTTTCTACCGTTTCAACAAACAGTTCTTCACTTTCAACAACAAAATCTACAGGTAAAAACATAACAATTTCATCACGTTTCCCCTCTAAAAATTTTAAAGCGGAAGCTATCGCCGGAGCAGTATTTTTTGCTATAGGTTCAGATATTACAACAGGCTTTTTACAAACTTCTTTTAATTGAAGTGTTGTATCAGTCAACTGTGAAACATTTGTTACAGTTATAATATTAACATCTTTAGCAAGTAAATTTGCTAACTTATAAGTATTCTGAATTAATGTCTTTTTTCCGTACAATTTCAATAAAGACTTAGGTGTTAATGTCCTTGATAAAGGCCACAACCTCTCTCCCGAACCACCTGCCAGTATAACACATTTCATTATTTATCAATTCCTTTTATATAAATATAACATGAAACATCTTTATTTTACCTTTTTATTTATGTTCTATCAAAATGAAAAGATATGTAAAGATAGTTCATCTTTTTAGACTTTTTTTTTCAAAAAAGATATAATATTATCAGAATTTGCATGACAAATCTAAAAGGGGATTTTATGGGTATATCAGTGGTAGAGAAATTGGAAAATAAGGACTTTTCACCGAAAGAAATCAGAGAAATGTTGGGAATAGACAACACTCAAATCCAAGAGTTGTGCCGCATTGCTGATATCAAGTTAAAAAGAAATGAACGTGGGTTAACATATTTCACGAAAGATGATGCAACACGTTTAAAAACTGTTTCCGATAAAGCTAAAAATACTACTGCCGTTACAGTCCCGAATAAAGGCACCGTATTAAAAGGGACAAACTCTATTACAACAGGTTCTATTGTTCAACTTGTTGATACACTAAAAAATATTGAAAAATCAATTACAAACAGACTTACTGCCGTTTTAGACGAAAAACTTGACGGCATGGATGACGTTGTTATGGAACTTATCAGAGTTAAAACCGAAAATGAAACTATGAAATTTAAAATTAACGAATTAAACAAAGAAAATTACAGATTAAAAAAAGAAGTTAACTCATTCAAAAAAGTTCCGTTTGGATTTTATGCTAAAACTTCATCAGATAACAGTTTGTTTTAAATAAATTCAACAAATTCTATTTGATTAGAATTGTTCCAATAAACTTTTAGATTGTTTTCAATATTATGATAAAAAATTTGATTAGAAGATGCACATTTTATTGCATCTTCTATTTTTAAAATGTTTTTATCTGCCAAATTTTTAATAATATCGCAAAGCAGCATTGAGCTGCCCGCAAAGACTCCGTCAGCATTTACCAATTTACCGTTCTTATTAAAGATTTTTTGTCCTGCAAATATATGGTACTCTTTGTCAGAATGGGTCAACGGCAAAGCATCACTTATTAATAAAACTTTGTTTAAAGGCTTTTGTCTAAACGTAATTTTTAATACTTCATCACTTACATGCATTGAATCAGCAATAATTTCAATATAAATGTCATCACTAACAAGAGCTTTTACGGTGGTATTTTCCCCTCTATGAGAAAAACTTCCCATTGCATTATATAAATGCGTAACCTGATTTGCATTTGTTAAATCAGCAGAAACAGAGTGCCCTACCGAAATTTTTATATTTTTGTTTTTTAAGTAATTAATAAAAGCTCCGTTTTTATCAAATTCAGGTGCAACTGTAATTATTTTTATTGCTTCATCTTCAATTTTTTTAAATAATTCAATATTTAAAGGCAAAATATATTTTTTATCATGTATTCCTGATTTCTCGGGGTTTATAAATGGACCTTCAAGATGAATACCTGCTATTTTTGCCATATTTCTTTTTTGCTTTTTTTGAGATGACTTTATAAATAAAATTCTATCTTTTATAATTTTTATATCATCAGTCATAACAGTCGGGAAGAATGCCCCTACTCCGCAAGTTGTAAGAATTTCAGAACAATTTAGCAACTCTTGCTCACTGCAATTCATAAAATCAATACCAAATGCACCGTGAATATGTTGTTCTATCAAACCTTGCGATATTATCATTATTACCTCAACGAAGCTATTGCTTCTTTCATATCATTACTTGAAAATACATAACTGCCTGCAACAAGAGCCGTTGCCCCTTTTTCTCTGCAATACTTCCCGCTTTCAGCGTTAATCCCTCCGTCAACTTCAATTATTGTATCACTTTTTATAATCGGTTTTAATTCTGCTATTTTATCGGCAGAATCATTCATAAATTTTTGTCCGCCAAATCCCGGTTCAACAGTCATTATTAAAACTAAATCAACCTCATTTAAGAAAGGGATTATCTCAGATACACTTGTTTTAGGTTTTATTGATATTCCGACCTTCTTACCAAAAGATTTTATCAGCTCTATAGTTTCAGATGTTTTTTCTTTTGTTGCTTCATAATGAAACGTAATAATATCAGAACCTGCGAATGCAAAATCTTTAATATATTTTTCGGGATTATCAATCATTAAATGAACATCAAGTATCATATCGGTAACTTTTCTTATTGCTTTTACAACAGGTGCCCCGATAGTTAAATTAGGAACAAAATGACCGTCCATTACATCAACGTGAACCATATCTGCCCCGTTTAATTTGAGTCTTTTAATTTCATTTTCAAGGTTTGCAAAATCACTTGATAAAATAGATGGTGCAATAATTGTTTTACCCATTATAAGACCTCTTCCGATATTTTTAGTTTCTTTACGGCATTAAAAGCGGCTATTTTTTCAGCCTCTTTTTTTGTTTTGGCACTGCCTCGACCTAATTCTTCTCCATGGTATTCCACCAAAACAGAATAAGTTTTGTTATGGGCTTCCCCTGTTTCAGAAATCAGCTTATACTCAGGCAAATCTTTATTCAAACTTTGAGTGTACTGCTGCAATATCTCTTTTGAATTATACATATACAAAATTTCATGTATATCAAAATCCATTTTTTTATATAAATTTAAAATAAAAATTTTGGCTTTTTCAAAAGATAGCGATTTATAAACAGCACCAAAAGTAGCTTCTGTTGCACAGGCAACAATTGATTGCTTATCTCGCCCTCCGTCTTTTTCTTCATGAACTCCGATATTTAAGTATTTATTCAACCCTATTTTTATTGCAATCTTGAACAAAAATTCATCACTTACAAGATAACTTCTTATTTTAGTAAGTTTTCCCTCGTCAAAATTCGGGTATTTTTCAAAGAGATAATCACTCATAACAAGTCTTAGGACAGAGTCTCCCAAAAATTCAAGGCGTTCATAATCTTCATTTGTATCAATACTTCTTTCAAAATTAAAAGACGGATGTGTTAATGCTAAATTTAAAAGCATTAAATCCGTCTTTTTAATATTCATTTTATTTATGAACTCATTAAGTTCTTTTATTCTATCCGCAGATAACATGTAGAACATTTTCCCCTATTTCTTTTAACATAGGAAAAGTTAACCCTGACAAGATAAAGTACTTAATGTAAAAGTATGCTGCAGGAACAGAAAATAAATAACTGTCTGCTCTGTCAAGAAATCCGCCGTGTCCGGGGAGTGAATGACCGGAGTCTTTAACTCCTGCATCTCTTTTTATTAAAGACTCTGATAAATCACCAAGCTGTGCAAGTACCGTAATTGTTAAACTGAGTACTAATGAATGGTACAGAGAAATCCCGATTAATTTACCTAAGATTACACCTGTAATCATTGCACATATTGTACCTGCAACAGAGCCCTCAACTGTTTTTTTAGGGCTTATAACAGGTGATAACTTATGTTTACCGAATCTTGTTCCAAAGAAATAAGCGGCTATATCTGTTACAAGAATTACAAAAAACAGGAATAAAAGGAAATATAAACCTTGTTTAAAAGTAAATCCGAACAGAGAAACATCACTTCCCAGCCCTCTTATTTGAACTATATAGCAAGGCAACCACCCGATAAGAAAACCGAGTATTGTTGTTGCTACATTTGCAATATAGGGCTGACGACCTCTAAACAACACCGCAAAAAATGATATCATAGTTCCGAATATAAGAATAAGCGGAATCAAGATATTATTATTTGTAGCCGTTGCTAAAATTAACAACAGAGAAACCGCAACAATGACCTTATAAAAAGGTAAGAAACCTTTATTTTTAAGAATTGTTGTATATTCGTTCGTTCCTATAAGTACAAATGCCAAATAAAAAAGAAGAAGGAACTTACCGCCAAGTAACATACAAGCTACAACAACCAATGCAATAGCAAAACCTGTTATAAATCTTGTCTGTTTAGTTTTTACATCAGTTTCTGCCACTATACGGTTAAAACCTCTTTTTCTTTTTCAACTTCAAGCTCATCTGCAATTTTGATATATTTATCAGTTAACTTTTGAATTTTGTCTTGATTGTCTTTTACCATATCTTCAGATAAATTTTCAGCTTTTTCAACTTTTTTAAGTTCATCTGTCATATCTCGTCTGATGTTACGAATTGCAACTTTTGTTTCTTCGCAAACTTTTTTAACATCTTTGCAGATTTCTTTTCTTTTATCTGATGTCAACGGCGGGAATACAAGTCTTACAACTACACCGTCAGAGTTAGGGTTGATACCTAAATCAGCTTTAACAATTGCTTTTTCAATTTCTTTCAAAATTGACTTATCAAACGGAGCAATAACAAGAGTTGTTCCGTCTTGAACACTAACTTGAGATAATTGTCTTAGAGGAGTCGGAGCACCGTAATATTCAACTAAAACCTTATCCAACATCATAGGATTTGCTCTTCCCGTTCTGATAGATGCAAATTCTTTTTTCATCTGAGAAATAGTTTTCTCCATTTTTTCTGTACCTGTTGAAAATATTGCGTCAACTGCCATTTTAACCTCCTACATATGTTCCTAAGTCTTCACCTTTTAATATTCTTATAATGCTTCCTTTTGCGGCAAAATCAAATACCACAATAGGTATAGAATTTTGTTTGCATAACGCACAAGAAGCTGTATCCATTACTTTTAGACCTTTAATAATAATGTCATCATAAGTAATTTTGCTGTATTTTTTAGCATTTGGATTTGTTCTCGGGTCATCGGAATAAACTCCGTCAACGCCGTTTTTAGCCATAAGCATGACTTCTGCTCCGATTTCGGAAGCTCTTAAAGCTGCTGCCGTATCTGTTGTAAAGAACGGATTGCCTGTTCCTGCGGCAAAAATAACAACTCTTGATTTTTCCAAGTGTCTTATAGCTTTAAATCTGATATACGGTTCAGCAATTTTATCCATATCAATTGCAGATTGAACTCGGCAATGTACGTTCAATTTTCTTAATGAACTTTGAAGTGCCAATGCGTTCATAACGGTAGCCAACATGCCGATATAATCACCTGTTGCCTGATCCATACCATATTTTGTAGAGTTTTTTACCCCTCTGAAAATATTTCCCCCGCCTACTACAACTGCAATTTCTGCTCCTGCATCATAGGCTTCTTTTATTTCCTTTGAAATCATTTCCAAAGGCGTCGGATCAATTCCGAATTCTTGTTTGCCCATAAGGGCTTCACCGCTAATTTTTAGCAGTATTCTTTTGTATTTTAATTGTTCACCCATAAATAACCTGTCTTTTTCTTATAATAATATGTCAATTATAACTTAAAATTAAAGAAAAACATAGTGGCAGGTTTTATTAATTTTATAATAAATACAAAACGGATTGATTGGTGTTTTGCTTAAAATAAGCATATTAGTCCGAAACAATCCGTATAAATTAATGTTCTCTATTTTTCTCTGATAAATTTAATTTATTAGTTATTACTATAAACCAATTTCATAGTTGCTAAATTTTTAATTGATAATAATTTATGTTTAATTTTTTGTTCTTCGTTAATTGCAAAAATTCTCATTAATCTTTGAACTTCATTAACTTGTTTTCTTGTATCCAATCTGTATCTGTTCTTTATCGGATCACTCATTGTTCCCAATATATCATTAAGTTGCTTCTCGTTCATGTAATTCCCCTAAACAAAATCTATAACCATCTACACTTTAATAAAGTTTTTTTGAGTTCAATAATTGCCTTTTTGTTTAACAAATGTAAAAATTTATGTTACATTATTTTTTATGAAAAGGAGAAAGAGCTTATGATTATTGATACATTAACTAATTGCGAAAACTACATTTCTTTAAATAAAAATTTTAAAACCGTGTTTGATTACTTAAAAAGTCATGATTTATCTTCTATGGAATGCGGTATTCATGAAATTGACGGAAAAAATTTATATTTTAACTTACAAGAGTACGAAACAAAACCTGTTCAAAAACTTGAAGCTCATAAGAAATATATTGATATCCAAGTTGTCATTAAAGGAGAAGAGTATATGGGATATACAAATCTCTCAAATACTACCGTAAGTGAAGAATATAATAATGATAAAGATGTAATGTTTCTAAACGGTGCAGTTGATAGAGTAAAAGCAGATAACCGTTATTTTGTTATATTTTACCCTCAAGATGCTCACATGCCGTCATTAGCGGCAGATGAACCCAAATATGCAAAGAAAGCTATATTTAAAATATTAATTAAATAACAGGTCAAAAAGTTCTTTTAGGGAGTAGATGTCTTCAATTATATGGAGATTTACTCCCAATTTTTTCTCAACGTCTTTTACGTTCATTCCGTCGAGAAACTCGGTTGTATATGGTCTTAATACAATCGACGGAATTATAACCTCCTTAAAACAATTATCTTTTAATTGTTCTATTAAATCATGTGCGGTAATAAGCCCTGCAACGGTTACATCTTTACCCCAAAAATTATTTTTTATCGGGTGGACATCTAATTTTATGTTTTCTACTTTATTTAATTCCTCTGCAAATAAAGTAAATGCGGATTTTGCACATTCTGAACATGCAATTGTGAATTCTTTTTTCTGCTTAATGCTTTTCTTTATATGTTTTTTTCTTGATTTAAAATCATCTAAAAGACATCTTAAAGAGCCTACTCCGTCCTCTAATTGAGCGTAACCGTTATAGTATTTCTTATCGGGTAATTTTTGTTCCGCAATTAAGAAAAACTCATCCGAAACACTTGCTATATTTTTCTTAATTTTTTTGTTAAATTTTTCAACTATATCTATTGTCTGTTGTGCTATTTCTTTGCTTACTTTTTCGATTTTCTCTTTCCTGAATTTTGTAATTCCGACAGGCACAATTGCTATTGAGTTTAGAATTGTTTTATACTTCCATAAATCATTGAGTGTTCTTTCTAATTCCTTGCCGTCATTATAGTTTGGACACAAAACAATTTGAGTATTTATCGGGATATTATTTTTTTTTAAGAAGTCAAGTTCTCTCATAAGATTTGCGGCATTCTTATTTCTGAGCATTTTTGCCCTTAATTCGGGATTTGTTGTGTGTACTGAAATAAAAAGCGGTCCTAAGTGCATAGTTGCAATACGTTCTTTATCCTTATTAGTTAAATTAGTAAGAGTAACGTATGTTCCTTGAAGATAAGAAAGCCTGTAATCATCATCTTTAATATAAAGAGATTCTCTAAGTCCTTGTGGTTGCTGATCTACGAAACAAAAAATACAATTATTTGCACACGGTTTTATTTTGTCAAAAATAGCAGATTCAAATACCAGCCCTAAATCTTCATCAAAATCTTTTTCTATTTCATACTCGCAAATATCACCGTCAGGGGCTTGAATTTCAATAACCAGCTCTTCTGCCATTGTCAAATATTGGTAATCAATATAATCTCGAGGTTTTGTTTCATTTATGCTTAACAAGACCGAATTAGGTGTTATTTCAAAATCTTTCGCTATAGAGTTTTCTTCTATGGATGTAATCAGAGCAGGCATAATTAGTCAACTTTCAAGCTCATTAAATAATCTCTAAGGTCTTTTAGTTCTTTTAAAGTACGTTTTAAAAGTTGGGTTTGATAGTAATCAAGTTCTATAAATTCATCTTTTAACTTGTTTTCAATATCAAATTGAGCCATTTCAATTTTTTTTGAAAATTCATTGATAAAACGTTTTCTGTCTTCCGTATTTAATAACCCCATAGTGCCGAGTCTGGCTTGAAGCTGAGTATAAAATAAAGACGGATTAGTACTGGCTGAATCAAAGAATAATTCTTTAAAATAATTTAAACCTTTATTTGTAATTGAAAAGTAAGAAGATTTTCTTCCTCCCTCTGTCATTCTTTCATTTAAGGCAACAGCATTGGCTTTAAGCAACCTTTGTAAAGCAGGATAAATTGTTCCGATACTTGGAACCGTAAATGTACCAAAAAGTTCAATTATATCCTTTCTTATAGAATAAATTGTTTTTTCACGTTTATGAATAACATATAATATTAATATTTCAATCATATTTTTAGGATAACATAACATCACTTATTTGGCTAAATTTTAACAAATATAAAATATTTCAATAATTAAAACTTGTTATTAATATTTATTTGTGTGAAAATTTTTTTAGGGGTAATTTTACAATGGCAGAATACAATTTAGTATATTTTTTGGACGGAAAAATTTATATAAACCTTACTAACAGTTGTACTAACAGGTGTGTTTTTTGTATCAGAAATATTAAGGATGACGTAGTCGGAGCAGATTTGTTCTTAACAACGGAAAATGTTAAGGCTGCTGATGTTATTGAACAATTAAATGAGATGAAAGATAAAATTTCATCAGAAATTGTATTTTGCGGTTATGGTGAACCCATGCTAAAACTTGAAGTTATTAAAGAAGTTTCAAAATATATTAAAGATAATTACCCTAATGTTATTGTAAGAATTAACACAAACGGGCATGCAAATGCTGTTTACAAAAGAAATGTCCTTCCGGAGCTAAAAGGTTTGGTTGATAAATTTTCAATCAGCTTAAACGGTGAAAATGAAGAAGTTTACAATGAACTCTCTCAACCTTTAATTGAAAATGCTTACCAATCAGTAAAAGACTTTATAAAGGAAACGGTAAAAGAAGGTTTTGATACAACTGCAACTATTGTAACGGGTTACAAAAATTACAAAGTTGATATGAAAAAATGTATTGAAATTACAAAAGAGTTAGGGGCAAAGTTCAGAGAACGCCCATGGTTAAATAACGGTTACTAAAATCATACGAAACAGGAGAGAAAAAATGCAAAATGAGATTTTAGACAAAATAATGAAACCGAAATCAATTGCGGTAGTTGGTGCTTCAACAAAAGAACACACTATCGGTTCGGACATTATGAAAAGATTACAAGAATACAAATTTACGGGTAGAATATATCCTGTAAACCCAAAAGGAGGTATTATTGAAGGGTTACAAGCATATACAAACGTTAACGAAATTCCGGGTGAAGTTGATTTAGCTATCATCGTAGTTAACGCAAAATTTGTTTTGGATACCATTGATCAATGCCACATAAAAGGTATTAAAGGTCTTTGCATTATTACTGCAGGATTTAAAGAAACAGGCAAAGAAGGTGCCGAACTTGAAAAACAATTAGCTGAAAAAGTTCACTCTTACGGTATGAGATGTGTTGGTCCTAACTGTTTAGGTGTTGTAAACACTCATCCTGATGTAAGAATGGATGGTTGTTTTGCTGAATCATTACCCGAACGTGGTAACATCGGTTTTGTTTCTCAATCAGGCGCTTTAGGCGGCGGTATTTTAAATATTTTAAAAGACTTAAACTTAGGCTTCGCTCAATTCATTTCAATCGGTAACCAAGCAGATGTTAATGCAGAAACAGCTCTTGAATATTGGGAAAACGAAGAAGACGTTCAACAAATTTTATTATATATGGAATCAATCCAAAACCCTGCAAACTTTAGAAAATTAGCTACAAGAATTTCTAAAAAGAAACCTGTTTTAGCCCTTAAAGCAGGACGTAGTGCAGCAGGTGCAAGTGCAGCTTCTTCTCACACAGGTTCATTAGCAGGTGCAGATAAAGCCGCAAATGCATTATTGGCTCAATCAGGTGTTATTAGAGAATATTCATTAAAGAACTTATTCTCAACAGCAAAAGTATTTGCTAATTGCCCGATTCCGAACGGTAATAGAGTTGCAATTATCACAAACTCAGGCGGTCCCGGAATTATGGCTACAGATGCTATTTGTGAATATGGTATGGAAATGGCTAAAATTTCTGATAAAACAAAAGAAACTTTACGCAGTTTCTTACCGTCAGCAGCTTCTGTTAAGAACCCGATTGATATGATTGCATCAGCTCCTATTGAACACTACAAGCAAACACTTGAAACAGTTATTGCTGATGAAAATGTTGATATGATTATGGTAATTTACTTACCGTTCTTAGGTTTAAAAGATATCGATGTTGCTAAAGCCGTAATGGAAATTAAAGCTAAATATCCTCATAAACCTGTAATCGGTGTATTTATGACAAAGAGTGAATTCTTCACCGCTTTATCAGATATGAATGTTAATATGCCGTTCTTTATGTACGCCGAAGAAGCTGCAGAAGGCTTTATGAGATTAGATCAACAAAGAAAATGGGTAAACAGACCGGTTGGAAACATTCCTTGCTATGATGTTAACAGAGCAAAAGCAGAAGCTATTATGAAAGGTTCATTAGCTGACGGACGTGCTCAATTAACAACATTGGAATCTATCGATTTATTAGCAGCATACGGAATCAGAGCTTGCAAATACGGTTTAGCTACAAACGAAGAAGAAGTAGTTGCGTTAGGTAACTCAATCGGATATCCGGTAGTAATGAAGATGACTTCTAAGACAACATCGCACAAAACAGATGTTGGCGGGGTAAGAGTTAATATTCAATCAGAAAAACAATTAAGAGCAGAATACCAAGACTTGATTGCAAAATTAACAGAAAAAGGCTTAATAGACGGTCTTGAAGGTGTTATTATTCAAGAAATGGTAAAAGGTAACAGAGAAATGGTTTGCGGTATTGCAACAGATCCTCAATACGGACCTATGATGATGTTCGGTTTAGGCGGTGTATTTATCGAAACTATGAAAGATGTTACATTCAGAATTGCTCCTTTAACAGATATTGACGCAGAAGAAATGATTAAATCAGTTAAAGCATACGGTTTATTAAAAGGTGCAAGAGGTACAACCCCTGCTCAAATGGAACAAATCCAAGAAACATTATTGAGATTATCTCAATTGGTTCACGATTATCCGTTCATTGATGAGTTAGATATTAACCCGTTGTTAATTTCTGAAAAAACAGGAGAGGGCATTGCAGTTGACGGACGTATTAAAGTAAGATTTGAAGAGGCTCAAAAGGCACTTAACAGTTCTTGTTCGTGTGGTTGTGGCTGCTACTAATCCATACACCGAGTAATAATAGGAAACAGAATTCTAAAATTCTGTTTCCTATTTTATTTTGACTTTTTCGGGGGTAGTTGGTATACTGTTATTATTGTATTTTTATATAGGAATAGATTATGAAAAAGTTTGATAGAAATAACATACTGTTAAGTGCTGTAATCTTATCAGGAATGTTTTTGACTCCAAAATCATACGCTGATACTTTGCAAGTTGAAGATTATGACAGTTTTAAATCTGCAATTGAGGGTGCTGCTATTGGCGAGCTTAGAACTATTGAGCTTAATAATAACATAACAGGAATAGATAAAAAATTTGATATTTCAAAAGGGCAAGATATTGCAATTAACGGTAAAAACGGCTATTCTTTAACTTCAACTGGGAATCATTTAGCCTTTGATAATAAGGGAACATTATCTGTTATAAATGCAACAGTACAAAACTTTTACGATATAGGCTGGGGTGGAGCAATATATAACGAAGTCAGTAACGAATCAGCCGGCATTTTAAATATAGATAATGTATCTTTTTTAGGTAATATCGTTAATCATTCCGGAGTTGGTGGAGGTGCAATCGGAAATTATAACGGTAATGTTTATATATCCGGCAAGACTTCTTTTACGAATAACAGAAATGATAATAATAATGGTAAAGGTGGTGCTATATATAACGGAAACCCGTTAAATCTTGGCAATGCAGCTTCAATATTTTTTAGAACAGCTGATTCTGAAACTATAAAATTTACATCAAACAATGCCTTTAGAGGAGGAGCTGTTTATAATTCCGGTACGATTGATTTTATTGGAAATTATATATTTAGTAAAAACTCTTCAAGTGAGAAAGGCGGTGCTATTTTTAATGAAAGTGGTGTTGCAAATATAATCGGAAAGGAGTTGGCAGACGGCTCTAATTCCCTAAGCTTCATCGAAAATACTGCTGCAACAGGAGGTGGGGCATTATATGTTACAGGAACATCAGATAAACAAGTATATTTGAATATCAAACATGCAGATTTTAAAAATAATACGTCAGGTTCTCTCGGTGGGGCCATTTATATTGATAATTACGTAAGTTTTAATATTGAAAACAGTAACTTCATCGGTAATATTACAGGAAAAAATAGTACAGGTTCAGGTTGGGGAGGTGCTTTAGGACTCGCTTCCGAAACTGATAATGTTTATGGATATGTTAAGGACTGTGTCTTTAAAGATAATTATTCAGGCGACTCAGGTGCTGCAATTTCTACCGGGACTGCTCTTACTGTTATTAATTCTGAGTTTATGGGAAACCATTCATTTTATTCCGGTTCGGCTATTGAATATAACCCAAGAAAAACTATTTCAGATAAGGCTTTTAAGCTGGTTGCAGATGGCGGGAATACTGTATTTTCTAATAACTGGATCGGAGCTTATGACAGTACCAGAACCGCAGAAAATTCTGAGGGTTTATACATCGGAAATGCAATTGTAGGAGATGACGGGAAATCTGTTACAGGGGAAGAT
>CAYYPD010000050.1:0-14194 GCA_964473445.1 uncultured Muribaculaceae bacterium | reverse complement strand
CCTTCTCCTTATTACCTTTTAGACATTGTAGCATTATCAAGGGATTTTGTAAAATTATTCTTCTTCAGTAATCCATTCAACCTTGTATGTATCCATTATAATTTTTTTATTAATTATTGGTATATAATTATATACATATGTTTCTCTATAGTCGAGCGGAATACTTTTATCTATTTTCAATCTTATTTCTCGAGTATTTTTATTAATATATTGTTCTGATAAATTATGCTCTAAATAACTTAAATAAGCTCTTTCCTTAAAGTTTGTTCTTCTGATTTTTACAACCTCATTTATTATTACATTATACTTTATTCCAATTATCAAAGACCAACAAATTAAAATAATGATATTTATAATAGCCTTTACTTTTATATTTTTTATCTTTTTCAAAATCAAACCAAATAGAAGCCATAAATTAAACACTAACGAACAAACAACAAGCAACTTTAAATCACCGTGTGATAACTCACCAAGACTCTTTGTAAATAAATATAAAAAAGGATAAAACAGATTGACAGATATAAAAAGTAGAACTGATATTTTAGTAAATAAACTATAAAGTGGTCTTATATACATTTTTTTTAATATAAGTATAAATACCACTGCAATTAGCATATATATTAAATTTATCATTAGCATTTCACTTGCATACACAGGTAAAAATACAGACAAGCTCTTGCCCGGGAAATATAGTCCTACTCTTCCGCTTTCATAAGTGATTTCTCTAAAAGCAGGATTTAATATTATTAGAATTGCACCTGTAATTATTCCGAATAACGAAGTTAAAGAAAATTTTAATAATTTTTTGTTGTTTTTTATGCCCTTCGAAAATAATAAATCCGCTATAAATAAACATCCAAAAATAAAACAGACAAAGCAATTATATTCACTTGTATTTGCCGCTAATAATGAATAGAAAAAAATAAGAATAATATTTTTTTTACTAATTATATTAATTTTTTTTAAAAGAATATTTTGTATAGCAAAACTTACCAATAACAAAAGAGTTATGATTGAAAATGTAAATCTCAAATATGTACAGGACTCTTTCATCCAATAAAAATATTGATTAGCGGATATTAACATTGAAAAAGAAAAAATTAAAACAGCATTTATTATTAGGTACAAAGGTCTGTATAATTTATCTTTATTAAAAATAAACGCTGCATTTGTTAATAAATATATAATACAAGTGTAAAAAATACCGTACAAAAATATATTATATTTTGCAAGCATAATTTGAGGATTTATATTTAAAAATATTGGTAACTGAAAATTTAAGAACGTTAAAATTTTTACCGGCAACAAACTGCCATGATCAGCAGCAAATAAGTCATTAGCCGATTGAATCATTATCCATATATCATCACCGGAAAGACAAAAACTATTTGCATATATTGTAAATACAATTGAAATTAAGAACAATACAAAAAATAATAAAAAATGCCTTTTCATACAAGTATTGTACATAGAAACTATAGAAAATGCAAGTTTCTACTTAATTTGTCTGAAACAAAACCCGGATGCAAAAGTCTATACAATTTCTTATAAATTTGGCATTGTATGTTTTTGGGGGATCAGTTTGCAACTATTTTGGCACATCCAATTCTAAAAACATACAGGCGTAGAAATATATTATTCAACGCCTGCATATAAAAACTCATATAAAATTTATTCGATATTGTATCTATCCAGAACTGCTTCATATCCTTGAAAATGAATTGCTTCGGTAGTTATAGTTTCAGTTGAAATTAAAATATTTGCAACACTACTATTTGGATTTTGTACAACTATTGAATCCCTTTTATTATAATCCGTTGTATAAGTAAGAACTTCTTCTAAGTTTCCGTTCTTATTAAAAATTGCATATCTCTCGGGAACTTGAAAATCTAATAAAAAAACAAAAATTATTAATTTAATATTTCTTTACAGATATTTTTCATTATCAACCATTCAATTGTTTTCATATAACTTTAAGTTGTGTATAATTTGCATAGGATTATTTGTAAAAGGAATAAATTTATGGCAAGAATCGTTAGACCTACTTGGGCAATAAGATGTGTACAATCAGGCTGCAAATGCTTATTTGAAGTAGCCGTTTTAGAAGACGGAAAACAACAAGAAGTTGTATGTCCAAACTGCGGAGAACATTATGTTTATCCTGTACAAGCAGAATCCAAACAAGAAAATTAATGTTTTTTTATAATACAAATAAAAGATACAATCGTTTTAGTGACCATTTAAGAAATAAGTTCGGAGTTAAAGTTTATAAAGTTACTTTAGACGCAGGTTTTACTTGCCCAAACCGTGATGGGACTATTTCTGATGAGGGTTGCATTTTTTGTGACGGTGGCGGAAGTTTTTCACAGCTTTATCCTAACAATATCTCTATAAAAGAGCAGTTAGACTTAGGTATTGCCCTATCAAAAGAAAAATATAAGGCAGAAAAATTTCTCGCATATTTTCAAGCCTTTACAAACACCTATAAACCTGTTAATGAACTAAAAGAAATTTATGATTCGGCATTTTCTCATAAAGATGTAATAGGTATAAATATAGGAACTCGTCCGGATTGCGTTGAAGATGAAAAACTTGATTTAATAGCCGATTACACTAAAAAATATTACACGTGGCTGGAATTCGGGCTTCAAAGTATTCATGAAAAATCTTTAAAATTTATAAATAGAGGACATTCGTTTGAAACCTTCCGCAAAGCACTAAAAGAAAGTCAGAAAAGAAATATCAATGTTTGTGCCCACGTAATTTTAGGTTTACCGAACGAATCAAAAGAGGATATGCTGGAAACAGCCCGAGTTTTAGGCGATTTAGGTGTAAACGGAGTAAAAATTCATTTATTGTGCGTTTTAAATAATACAAGACTCGTAAAATTATATTATCAAGGGAAAATTCCAATGATGGAAGAAGATGAATATGTTGAAACCGCATGCGATTTTCTCGAGCTGCTCCCGCCCGAAGTAACAATTCACCGCCTTGCAGGTAACGGGTTAAAACCCAACATGCTTGCACCTGCTTGGTTAAGCAAGAAATTTGTTGTACTGAATAAAATAGACAAACTTTTAGAAGAAAGAAGCTCTTGGCAAGGTTCTAAAAGGTAAAAACAAAAAGAGGCACTTTCATGCCTCTTTTATAATCTGATACAAAGTTACTTGTTATTGCGGAAAGCCTGAGGGGACAGGTGTATCAGGAGCTTTTATGGAATCAACCATATAATAATCCGCAGCTTCTCTTGAACCGCGTTTATTATATGCAGTGGAATTAAAATCTGCAGAATTATCTGAATTATTTACATTTTGAGCATTATTGTCATTAAAATTCCAATATGTTCCTATTAATTCATCACGAATTTCATTTGTTAAATATTGCAATTGTTCATTAGTTAAATTATTTTTTTTATAATTTACTGGAACGTTACCGCTTTCACTGCTGTTATAGTCATTATAGACTTCATCTGAAGGAGCCGAAGAGCGAGAATATACAATTCTATCATTATCATTGTTAACAATAATTTTCATTGCAAATGACGGCAAATTGCCAATAAAAAGCATAAAAACCAAAACTAAACATAATTTTTTCATTACTACCTCTGCAATCTCTCGTATTAAGACTTTAATAATTTTATCTTTCCCGTTTTTATAAAAAATTAAACTATCTTTAATAAAAACCGTATTGTGCAAAATCTTGAACAAATACTGATTTCAAGCATTACTTCAAAATTTACAATCTTTACAAATTAATACAAAAAGTAAATTTTAAATCTGAAAAATACTTTATATATATAAGTAATAAAGACATAGGGGAAAATTACATAAATGGTAAGTGTTAATAACAATGTAAATATCAACAGTTTTAATACAAATCCGAAAGTTAAAAAGGGTGATATAAAAAAACTTGTAAAATATGTAAATGGTGAATCTCTGACAAATAAACCTGATAGTTTTTCCGGTACGGCAAAGAGTGCAGCATCTTCCGCACTTCTGTTTGAAGGAATTCCGCTTGCAAATCTGTTAAGAAGAAATAAAAAACTTGACGGGAAATTTTATTCTGACGGAATGCGAAAGCTGCAAGACGGCATAAATAAGTCTAAGGAACAATTATTCAAAGGAACTGACAAACTCGGACAAAGGATAAAAAATTACATGTCTGATGTCAGAAAAAATCAAGAAGCATACAGTGAACTGAAAAAAGCTGTCAAAACGGAATATAAATCTGCACATCCCGGATTATTTAAAAGAGGCAAAAATCTTGTCAAAAAAGGATTTGAAAAATTATTCCCAAAAACAACACAAAAAGCTGCCGCAAAAGCAGCAGAAAAGACAGCAGCAAAAGCAGCAGAAAAGACAGCAGCAAAAGCAGCTACAGAAGCAGCTAAAAATGTAGGAAAAGAAGCTGTCAAAAATGTCGGGAAATTAGGCAAATTTAGAAACCTGTTGAAAACTTCAGGAGCAGGCTTTATGCTTGCCATAGACGGCTGTATGGAATTATTTAACGAAGTTATTCCTACCTTCAAAGAATTAGGAGCTAAAAAAGGTATAAAACAAGCAGGAAAATCAGCAGTTAAAGTTGCTGCAAACACCGCAGGATGGATTTGCGGAGCAAAACTCGGCACCGCAATAGGTACGGCAATATGTCCGGGGATAGGTACTGCGGTCGGAGCTGCCGTAGGTTTCGTCGGAGGTATGATAGGTACATTTATAACCGGTAAAATTACAAAATCAATCGTTGGCAAAAACGAAAGAGAAATTGCAAAAGAAAAGAATGAAAAAACGGCTGTAAACCAAATTTCAGAAAATAATGACAAGATAAAAGAACTGCAACTTCTTGCATTACAAAGGATTCAAGAAGAAGCAGCGGCAAATGGCGGAGTGTTAAGCGAAGATTCACAAGCTGTTCTTCAAGCAATCGAAAATATTGGAGAAGTAGTTCCTTTAACAGAAGCAGACTTAGCTGCTAATCCGTTTAATTTGCAAGAAACCGAAGAACAACAATAAATTACAAGACTTATGTGAAAAGAACAGGTAATTCCTGTTCTTTTTTTTGCAAAATAAAATGCGACATAAAGCCGCATAAGTCAAGAAAGGAATGGTTAGACTATTAATTTATTTGTATTATTACATAATTTTGAATACTACGCAAATTTATGAATATTTGTTAATAATTTTTAACATTTAGCGAAAAATGCTAATCTGATACTATTGCGAGGTAATTAATGAAGATAGGAATTGTAAGTTTAGGGCTGATTGGCGGCTCATTGTTCAAATGTTTAACTCAAACGGAACACAAAATATATGCGGTAACAAGAAATGCAGACACAATAAGTAAAGCAAAAGAGTTATCACAACACGTTACTGATGATTATAAAATTTTGAAAGATTGTGATGCAGTATTTGTTTCTTCCCCTATCAGCAAAACACTTGATATACTTGACGAACTTGAAGATATTGTCAGCCCGAAATGCTTAGTTCTTGACTGTGCAAGTGCAAAAGAATTTGTTATGAAAAAAGAACGCCCGTACAAATTTATCGGCTCTCACCCAATGGCGGGAACAGAATTTACAGGTTACGATAATTCTTTCAAAGAGTTATTTGTCGGTGCAAAATGGGTACTGACTCCAAGTAAAAAAATATCCTCATACGATATCAAAATAGCGGAAGAAATTATAAAACTTACAGGTGCAAACCCCATAATTACTAACGCAAAAGAACATGACATTGCAGTTGCATTAATAAGCCACATGCCGCTCATTTTATCTCAAGCACTTTTTAACAGTGTAAAAGGCAATGATTTAGCATTAAAACTTGCCTCGAGCGGTTTTAGGGACATGACACGATTAGCAACCTCAAACCTTGACATGGCAGAAGATATGAAAAAATATAATGCCCGAAATATTGAAGCTGCGTTTGATGATTTAGCAGTTTCTATTAACGAGATAAAAAATACTAAAGATTTAAAAATTTTGACCGATATAAAAAACATGCGGTCGAACATGTATTCAAATGAAGGGAAAAATATCTTACAGGAAAAGGAATAACAAAAAGGCAATAAAAAAACCGATATAATCATCGGTTAACTTTTTTATCAGAGAGAGAAATCAGGAAAGAGAACACTTATTTTTACATTTTGAATTTTATTCCTCTGTTATATTAATTTCCACATGCAAAAATTTTCTAACGTGTACTTTATACACTTGTTACATTTCTTTACACATTCATTTGTAAGTAGATACGTTCCTTGTCGGCACAAGAAAGTATCAATTAAAATAATTTGAGTTTTGAATATTATCATTTCTAATAATTTAATTATTTTATGTCCTCCGGACGGGGAAACTTTTTAAAAAGTTTCACAAAACCGCAACCTGAGCTTCACTCACTAATAAATTGTAATGCAATACCAAAGTTCGCATAAGATGCTCACTTGCTGTCGTATTGCATAACATTTATTGTTCGTTCCACTATGGTTGCAAATGTAAATTCATAAATTAAAATGTCGTCCGTCAGTAAATCCGCTCTCCTTATAGAAGAGTGAAATAGCATACTTATCAATAATCAACTGTAGGACTGATTTACTAATCAGACAGTAACTGTATGAAATTATAAATAAGACTTAACAAGTTTTTTTACTTCGTTTACGGGAACAGCGAAACCTATTCCGATATTTGACTTGTTATTATCGGGATTAAAAATAGATTGACTTATACCGATTACTTCCCCCGAGCTGTTTAAAATCGGACCGCCTGATGAACCGGGGTTTATTGCGGCATCAGTTTGGATTTTATTTCGTTCATAGTCTATTCTTGATATTATTCCTGTTGTTAAAGTGCCGTTAAATCCGAATGGATTACCTATTGCAAGCACTTTTTGCCCGACCTTAACAATTGAAGAATCTCCCAATTTTATTGTAGCAAGAGGCTTTTTGGGTTGTATTTTTAGTAAAATTAAATCTTCATTTCTGCTTTCGGAATTAACAATTTCTGCCTTGTAAATTTCTCCCTGAGAAGTTGTAACTTCTATATAAGAAGCGTTTTCTACAACATGAGAACTTGTTAAAATTATCCCGTTTTTATTTATAACACAGCCTGTTCCGCTTGAAATTCCGTCAGGCAACTGTGCTTCAACCAAAACAATAGATGGATTTATTTTCTCATACACGGTTACATTGATAAATTCATCATCTTTTAAACTGTTATCCCCAATTGCAGGTAAATATAATCCGTTATAAAAAGATACAAACAAAACCAATAATGAAGCTGCAATTTTTAACATATAACTATCCTCCCGCTAATTTATTAAAAATCTGTTTATTTAATAATTCATTCTCTAAAAAGAATTTAGTGCGGATAATTAAAAATGTTATTATAACTTCAAATTAAGTATAAATTATTGCTACAAAAAAATATTTTATTTTATAATTTATCTAAGAGGGATTATGTTAGATATTCTATTTAATAAAAATAATTTAGTTGGAACTATGAAAAAAATTGTCGGAGAAGTCAATGTATTATCTGACTACGAGGGTATTTTTATGTACTCAACCGATTCCACAAACATTACTAATCCGAAAGAAATGGCTTCGGTTGTCGTTTTTCCCGAAAACACACTCCAAGTAAGCGAGATTATGAAATATGCATATTCTAAAAAAGTGCCTGTAATTGCAAGAGCAGCAGGAACAAACCTTTGCGGTGCTTGTTTGCCTAAAAAAGGCGGGATTATTCTCGACTTTAGCAAAATGAATAAAATTTTGGAAATAAACAAAAATAACTTGGTTTGTAAGGTAGAACCCGGAGTTGTCATTGAAGATTTACAGAAAGAAGTAGAAAAATACGATTTATTTTATCCGCCGGACCCGTCTAATCTTAAAGTTTCAATGATAGGAGGAAGTATCGGGCTAAGTTCAGGCGGACCTCATACTTTTAAATATGGTGCTACAAAAGACTACGTTATAGGGCTGGAGATTGTAACCTCTGACGGAAGAATTATGCACACAGGTTCTAATTGTTCTAAAGACGTAACAGGCTATAACATGACTCAATTGTTTATCGGTTCCGAGGGGACCCTTGGAATAGTAACCAAAGCAACTCTGCGATTAATTCCGAAGCCTGAAGCTAAAAGAGTTATGCTTGCTTATTTTGATACGCTTGAAGATACTTCAAAAACAGCAAATGATATAATCTCTAACTTGATTACTCCGTCAGTTATTGACTTAATGGATAAAAATACACTTGCTACGGTTGAAAGTTTTTACCCATGCGGATTAAAAACGGATAAAACGGCAGCTCTTTTAATTGAAATCGACGGGTTTAAAACAAATTTAGGCTCTCAATATGAAAAGATTATAAACATCTGTAAGGTTAATAATTCTTCTTATATTCAAACTGCTTCTACAAAAGAAGAAGAAGACAGAATTTGGATTTCAAGACGTTCTTCTTTCGGTGCAACCGCAAAATTAGCTCCAAACGTATTAACAGAAGATGTTGTTGTTCCGAGAGAAAACATTGTTCCGTTGGTAAAAGGCATTCACGAAATATGTGACAGATATCATTTAAAAACTTGTATAATGGGACATATCGGAGATGGAAATATTCATCCTAATATAGCTTTAGATTTAAGAAACCCCGAGGAAGTTTTAAACTTTCAAATGGCAAAGAAAGAGCTTTTTGAGCTTGCTTTATCATTGAGCGGTAATCTGTCAGGAGAACACGGAATCGGATGTGAAAAATCAGAATTTATAGAACAGGCTTTGGATAGAAACAATCTTTTCTTTATGAAAAAAATGAAAGAAATTTTTGACCCAAAGAATATTCTCAATCCCGGGAAAATATTTAACAAATAACATACAATAAAGTTTACAAATTGATTGTATGTGTCTTTTATGATAAAAATACTATATCTGACAGTTTAACGAGGTTTTATTAATGGAAAATAATGTTGTATGCGTAAAATGGGGAACAAAATTCGGACCTGAATATGTAAACCGTTTATATAGAATGGTTGAAAAAAATCTTACCGTACCTCATCGTTTTGTATGTTTTACGGATAACGCGGAAGGCATAGACAAAAATGTAGAAATAAGACCTTTTTATGAACTTGATGATTCGGGGTTACCTGAAAAAGCGTGGAAAAAACTGGGTTTATTTACGGATAAACTTGCTGACTTACAAGGCAGAGCTTTATTTTTGGATTTAGATGTAGTTATAATGAAGAATATTGATGAGTTTTTCGAAGTTCCCGGGGAGTTTGTTATAATAAAAGATTGGGACTTTGAAAATGATATTATCGGAAATTCTTCCGTATTCCGCTTTGAAGTAAATAAACACAAAGACATCATTGAAAACTTCTATAAAGAAGGCAAAGACATCAGAAAAAGATACAGAAATGAACAAGCCTTTTTATCATATCAAATGAAAGCAAAAGGAATTCTTTCGTATTGGGATAAAAGCCGGTGTGTAAGTTTCAAAAGAAATTGTTTAAGACCGTTCCCGTTAAATTACTTCCAAGTACCGAAAGAACCTAAAGATGCAAAAATTTTGGTGTTCCACGGCAGACCAAATCCGGAGCAAGCATACAACGGATTTATGGGTAAAGGTGGTTTCAGGTACGTTAAGCCGACAAAATGGCTTGATAAATATTGGAATTAGTTATTTTATCTTTCTATTTAAAATAATCACAAATTAATTCACGTTTATTTGCATTTAACTTTCTAAGAAGTTTATTAAAAAACGTGGGTGCTTTATTTGTTAATTTATCTCTTAGAATTGCTTTTTCAACCAATAATTTATTAAAAGTTTCATTTAAAGTATATTTTTCGGGAGATAAATGCGGTTGAATAGTACTTAATCTCTTTTTGTACATTTTTATATTATCTTTTATATCTTGAATTTCTCTTTTATTCATAAATTAATTGTCCTGAAATCTATTATTATGCAGATATTAACCATTTCTCTCTGACATAAGTATAATAATAAATTTTAAAATAAAATAATTCCCCCAAAAGACTTAAAATGAAATATAAAATGTAAACTTTTATTGTATTTTTTTTATAAAAAATCAATCAAATACATGTAGATAGCAAAATTATTAGTATTTTTAATTTATTCCTATTTCTTTTATAACCATTGGTGTCAACAATTCCCACGCCTTTGCATTCGGATGATTGCCGTCAATTTGATATTCTTCGCTTTCTAAATTAACGCCTGATAAATCTCTCAACTTAATTACATTAAAGCCTGATTTTTCCAATTTTGACTTAAAAATATCAATGTTTATAAAATCATTGTAGATTAATACATAATATTTCGTATTTTCCCAATGTTTTTCCATTTCTTCTTTACTTTGAGAAAAATGTTCAACTGCAAAATCAAAGTTCTTTTCTATATGCTTAGAATTTACAATAAAATTATTAACTACAAAATGATGAAATTTTTGTACAATATATAAACATTTTAAGCGATTAAGCAAATCATTATTATAATTTATTTCTTTCAGTCGCCCATTTTTATCCTTATATCTTAAATACAGAATATCTCTTAACATATCTCCCGACATAAAAGACAGAACATACAATCTTCTAAAATGGTCATAAATAAATAAGTAAATAACATAATCAGGCTCGGGAACGGTTTTATAAAATTCTTCATCACTGACTTGTTTTAACATGTGCTGAACACCCCACGCTGTAGAAGCACGATTATATACAGGACGATGAGTAAGTTGTGATAATTTGTATGAAAAAGTATCTTTATCATCAAGCATAAAACCATAAGCAAAAGAACATCCGAATATTACAACAGATTTCTTTTTATAATTTAATCCTACAGGTTTTCTTACATATTTGTTGTTATCATCAAAAAACATATTTAAGTTTATTTGAGGAGGCTTTATCTCAGGATGAAATTTAATCTTCCCAAATGACATATAATATACATCTTTTTGGTTTTCAAGCCTTTTATTTTCGCATTGCCAAATAATAACTTCTGCTAAAAATATAAGAAAACAAAATATTAAAAAGTTTGAAAGTATGATTAGACAAAATTTTTTCATACATAAATGATATAGTTTTTAGATTTTTTTATCAATCAAATTAATACTATTCTTAAAAATAACCTTGTTGAAGATAAGCATAATTTTACAATTAATGTTATGATTAAAGCGGTATAAAAAAAGGAGAATTATATGAGCATGTTTTGTTTTCAGTGTGAGCAAACAGCACAAGGAAAAGGTTGTACGGTCGCAGGAGTTTGCGGGAAACAAGCCGATACGGCTAATTTACAAGATGAACTTACAAGTTCCGTTATAAAGTTTGCAAATTGTGTAAAAGAAAACAACGAGAACACACAATTGATAATTGAAGCGTTGTTTACAACAGTTACCAATGTTAATTTTGATAATAAATCAATTAAAGATTTAACCGAAAAAATCAGACAAAAAACTGATTGTGATTTTACTTTTAACATTGCTTCAGTGTGGAATTGTGAAGAAAACATCAGAAGTCTAAAATCACTGATTTTATTCGGATTAAAAGGTATGGCGGCATACGCACATCACGCAAGAATTTTAGGCTATAAAAGTCATGAGGTTGATAATTTTTTCTATGAGGCACTTCAAGCTATATCAAAAGATTTATCTACAGATGAGTTAACAAGCCTTGTATTAAAAACTGGAGAAATAAATTTAAAATGCATGGAGCTGCTTGATAAAGCGAATACTGAAACTTATGGAAAACCTGAACCTGTGAAAGTTACAACAAACATAGAAAAAGGACCGTTTATAGTTGTAACGGGTCATGACCTTCACGATTTAGCTTTGCTTTTGGAACAAACAAAAGATAAAGGTATAAATATTTATACTCATGGAGAAATGTTACCTTGTCATGCATACCCTGAACTAAAAAAATATCCTCACTTAAAAGGTAATTTTGGAACAGCTTGGCAAAATCAACAAAAAGAATTTGATAATCTGCCTGCACCGATTTTATTTACAACAAACTGCATAATGCCTGTTAAGGACAGTTATAAAGACAGAGTATTTACAACTTCTGTTGTTGAATTTCCTGAGTGTATTCATATCGGCGAAGATAAAGATTTTACCCCATTGATAGAAAAATCGCTTGAACTTGGCGGATATAAGGAAGATAAAAAAATGGCAGGTATTAACGGCGGAGATGTTCTAACTGTCGGATTCGGGCATGATTATGTTATGTCAGTTGCAGCTAATGTTATTGAGTCAATTAAAAAGAGAAATATAAAACATATCTTTTTAGTAGGCGGTTGTGACGGAGCAAAACCCGGAAGAAATTACTATACGGAATTTGTAAAAAGCACGCCTAAAGATACGTTAGTTTTAACACTCGCTTGCGGGAAATATCGTTTTAATGATATTGATTTAGGAGAAATAGACGGTATTCCGAGATTACTGGATATGGGACAGTGTAACGACGCATATTCTGCAATCAAAGTTGCAAGTGAATTAGCAAAAGCATTCAATTGCAGTGTGAACGAGCTTCCGCTTTCATTTGTTTTATCTTGGTATGAACAAAAAGCGGTTTGTATATTGCTAACTCTCTTATATTTAGGAATTGAAAATATTCGCTTAGGGCCAAGCTTGCCCGCATTTGTATCACCGAATATCTTAAATTTCTTGATTGAAAAATTCAAAATAAAACCAATTACAACTGTAGAAAATGATTTAAAAGAACTTTTAACCTAAACTTGTTTTAGATTATCAGCTCTTAGAATACTATCAACTTTTTTTATATGTTGCGTTTTTGTGAAACTTTTTAAAAAGTTTCACAAAACGGAGCAGGAGATTAACTCACTAATAAATTGTAATGTAATACTAAAGTTTGTATAAAAAAATGCTCACTTATGTTGTATTTCATTACATTTTTTGTCCGTTTTGCTATAATTGCAACAACAAATTAAGAATTTAAAATATAACTACTTATTTTTTGCCCTATCTGCATAATAGTAATTATCATACAATTCAGCTATTCTTCTTTGTTCGTCTCTGGAATATTTGAATTTTAATTCTGCTACAAAATTTGAAATAAACGGAAACATTGGTTTCTTTAGGCTATGCAAAGTTTGTTCGAGAAATGAATATATCTCAAGAATAAACCCTTCTTTTTCTGCAATTGATTGCATTTGATGTAAAAGAATTACAAAGTGATAATTAATCTGAAAATCTACCAGCTTAGCATAACGTGCATCTATATCAATTTTTATATATTTAGCATTGAATTCATTTGCTAACTGAAGAAATTTTGTAAATTCTTGTATATTATCATTATACCCAGGAATAAGAATATACTTTAACCTTAACCTTTTTTGTGATACTTTTGTTCTTGTATATTTTTTTAAGTTTTCAATTACAGTATCAAATGCATCAATTCTTTTGATTTTTTTATATGTTTCCCTTGAACCCGCATCTAAGGAAACAATAATAAAAGTTGAACCGCAATCCATTGCTTTAAAAATAGATTCACTATATTTTATTGCATTTGTAGGGATGAAAAATCTTGCGAAATTATCTTTTGAATAATTTTGCAGAAGCTCTTCCGCTTCAGGATATATTGAAAATTCTCCACCGCCAATATGTAGTTCTACGCCTTTTCGTATAACACCTTCTTCTTTAAAAGAATTTAAAACCGGCATGATTTTATAAACATTATTTGTTCTTTCTTCAGGTGTTAAATTGTTTGAACAATATATACAATTTGCATTACAGGTTGAAAAATGAGTAATTGTAATATAATCAATATACTGTTCTTCATCCCAGACTTTTTCTTCTATCTTAAAACAATCACCACACTCAAGAGGAACTTTACCCTTTTTAAAAGTATCAACAAATGGTTGTATTCTTTTAAAAAGGTCATCTTTTTTTATAATTTCACCGTTATAATTATCAAAAATCATTGGCGGATGTAAATTATGAACTTGGTCAACAGGGGAATAACAACAAGAAACAAGTGCCTTGTCAAAAAAAACATAATCCGTGCAAAATTTGGTGACAACATTTATACATAATATTTTTATATTACTCTAAAGGATAGGATTTCGCAAGAATTCTATATTAAAAGCAGTTAAGATGAAAATAAATTTATTTCGCTCAGTTAGAAGAAATATTCATTTTACAAAATCCCTTGATAATGCTACAATGTCTAAAAGGTAATAAGGAGAAGG
>CAYYPD010000049.1:0-14214 GCA_964473445.1 uncultured Muribaculaceae bacterium | reverse complement strand
CAATAAATGTTATGCAATACGATAGCAAGTGAGCATCTTCTTATGCGAACTTTGGTATTGCATTACAGTTTATTCGCATTCCATTTTTATTTTTGCGTGTCTGCAAAAAGACTCATACTTATTCAAATATTGTCCGTCGGATAATGCTGTTCCAAGGCAATAAAAACAATGCTTGCAGTATTCATGTTTGAAACAATCTTTTAAGTCTTTGTTTCTTAGGTTTCGTATCTTAGTTAGTTCGGAGTTTTTGTCTTTATTATTCCAAATTGTTTTAATAGAGGTTGTTTTTATATTCCATAACGGGATTTTTAATGTCGGGCATGTGTATATGTCTAAATTTGGGTCTATGCAAAGTCCGTTATGTCCGCCCATGCATATTTTTTGATTTTGGTGTTCGGAATATTTAATATCTTTTGCTTTTTTTACTTTCAACAATGACTTATCATCTGAATAAATTTTATATAGTTGCTCATCAGTAACTTGAACATCAGAGTTATTTCGTTTTGGATTATTTACAAAAACGCAAGCTAAAGTTAAACTTGCACCTATTTTAGTTGCGTATTCTCTTATATCGACATAAGAGTCTGCATTATATTTTGTCAAAAAACATTTTATCTCAACGGGGATGTTGTTTTTTAGTAATTTTTCTATTACATATTTTGTCTTTTTGCAAGACCCGATAACCCCTGTAATCTTATCATGTATTTCGTCGTTCATACTGTATAAACTTAAAGAAATACGATAAGGATATAATTTTATAAGTTCATTAAATAATTTTTCATTATCGTATAAAGTTTGTCCGTTAGTGAAAATATCAAGAGAGATTTTTTTACTTCGAATGTATTTTGCTATTTTTAAAAAATCATCATCTAAAGTACATTCTCCGCCTGATATAGTTACATTGAAAATGCCTAAGTCATACGCTTCATCAATTGAATGTTTTATGTCTTCAAATTTGATTTGTTTGGTGGGGATATCTTTGTCATTAAAACAATGTAAACATCTTAAATTACATTTATATGTTAATTCTAAAAATAATCTGGATAAATATCCGTTTTGGGTCAGCCGGCTTCTCATTTCGGATTGGAATTGAGTTGATACATCTTCATCTTTTGCAGTTAAACTTGCCCTTGTATTAATATGAAGGTCTTTGTGGTCTTCATTGCTTACAATTAATCCTAAAGAAATTAGTTCAGATAAAAAATTATTAATTTCATCTTCAAGTTCATATTTTTTTATAAATTCATTTGCTTTTGAAGAAAATTTATCAGTAGAAATTAAATCCCAAAGTTCGGCAGTAATCTCATCAAATGCAAAAAACTCGTGAGTATATTCGTTTGAAATATATACCCTTAACCGGTTGTTTTTATCTTTGTAAGTATGAAAAGAAATCCAATCCGGAACAAAAAATTGTTTCATATAGTACTAATAGTACCTTGTAGAACCATCGCCACCGGAACAGGTGCTTGCCCATTCAAGTACACAATTACTGCCAATATGGGTAAAAGAATGTTTTGCTCTTTTTACAATTTTTAATTTCAGCTTATTTTTTTGTATCTTCATGTAAACACAACCTTTAATTATTTACTCTTATATTATATATTATTTTATAAGTCATTTCAATAGTTTACTGCTTAATCAGGGAGTTTTGGTGCTTCGGCTTCTGCTATAACGTTGTAAACTCCTTCAACTTCTTTTAATGTCATCCCTTGTTCGCAATAGGCACTATAGTACCCTGATTCTGCTGACATATTCATTACATAAATTTTGTCATCGTTTCCTCTTATTTGGATAGGTACTGCATTATATAACATTATTTCTTTATTAACAGGGTAGTCATTATATATGCCCGAGATATCTCCGTTGCCATCGGTAAGGCTTTTTCTTACTGTTACACTTCTAAATTCATCTAACGGGTATGTTATTTCAAAAAGACCATTCATTGCTCTCGCACTGTAATTTGATAATACAAGCGGGAAGTTAAATCCGGCAGCATTTGAGGTACATTGTAAATTATCTCCGCAATCACTCCATGGGTTTGGCATTTCTACATTTGCGTCTTTAGAACATCCTGTCAGTAAAAATGTTCCAACTGATATGGCTGCAACTATAAATAATTTTTTCTTCATAATAAATACCTCATTTTACTTTTTAATTGTACTACAATTTTTGAAAAATATTTTTGTAGAAATCTAATAAAAAATTAGTAAAAAAACTCCAAATTTAACCTTATAAGAAATATGATAATTGTTATCATATTGTATATCTTATTGCAATTTCATTAAACATATTGTATTATATCTTTAATACTTATTTAAAGTTTTAGGGAAAAAATAATACATCTTGAAGAGCTTATGATTGAGCTGTTTAAGTATGTAAAATATTGCAGATAGGCGGAACTATGGGTGATTGTGAAAATAAAGAATTCTTTGTTATCAAAAAAGACGGCACAAGAGAAAAATTTGATGTTAACAAGATAGTTAATGCTGTTAAAAAGTCAGCAAGACGTGTGCTGATTAATTTTACACAAGAACAATTGGATAAAATTTGTTCTATTGTGCAAAAGAATATCAGAGAGTCAGGTAACGAAGAAGTCGCAATTCAAGATATGCACTATTATGTTGAAGAAGCATTAAATGCAGTTGCTCCAAAGGTTTGTGAAAGTTACAGAAACTATCGTAATTACAAGCAAGACTTTGTTAAAATGCTTGATAAGGTTTATCAGGAAAGCCAAAAGATTATGTATGTCGGAGATAAAGAAAATTCAAATTCTGATTCTGCTTTGGTATCAACAAAACGTTCTTTAATTTTTAACCAGCTCAATAAAGAGTTATATAAGAAATTTTTCTTGACGGTTGATGACTTACAGGCAATCCGTGACGGATATATATACATACATGATATGTCTGCAAGACGTGATACAATGAACTGTTGCTTGTTTGATGTGGGTGAAGTGCTTAAAGGCGGCTTTGAAATGGGGAACCTTTGGTATAATGAGCCGAAATCTCTTGCCGTAGCATTTGATGTTATCGGTGATATTGTAATGGCTGCTGCAAGTCAACAATATGGCGGTTTTACTGTTCCTGAAGTTGATAAATTACTGGCTCCCTATGCAAAAAGAACTTATGATAAACAATATGAACGTTATATTTCAATGGGATTAAACTTTGAAAAAGCAAGAAAAGAAGCACTAAAAGATGTTCAAATTGACTTTGAACAAGGTTTCCAAGGTTGGGAATATAAATTTAATACAGTTGCTTCATCAAGAGGTGATTATCCGTTTATCACAATTACATTGGGTCTTGGGACTGATGAATATGAAAAAATGGCTTCAATTGCTGCTCTTAATACAAGAAAAGGCGGACAAGGTAAGAAAGAGTGCAAGAAACCTGTATTGTTCCCTAAAATTGTATTTTTATACGATAAAAATCTTCACGGCAAAGGTTGCCCTAATGAAGATGTATTTGAGGCAGGTATTGAATGTTCTCAAAAATCAATGTATCCCGATTGGTTAAGTTTAACAGGTGAGGGATATGTTGCGGAAATGTACAAAAAATACGGCAGAGTTGTTTCTCCGATGGGTTGCAGAGCATTTTTATCACCTTGGTTTGAACGTGGCGGTATGAAACCTGTTGATGAGAATGACAAACCTATATTTGTCGGTAGATTTAATATTGGTGCAATTAGCTTGCATTTACCGATGATATATGCAAAAGCTAAAAAGGAAAGCAAAGATTTTTATGCCGTACTTGATTATTATATGGAGTTAATCAGAAAAATTCATATAAGAACTTATGATTATCTTGGCGAGATGAAAGCCTCAACTAACCCGCTGGCATATTGTGAGGGTGGTTTCTACGGTGGTCATCTGGGATTTCACGATAAAATTAAACCGTTGTTAAAATCCGCAACAGCTTCATTTGGTATTACGGCATTAAATGAATTGCAAGAAATTCATAACGGTAAATCTCTTGTCCAAGACGGTCAATTTGCTATTGAAGTTATGCAATACATAAACAAAAAAGTTAATGAATTTAAAGAAGAAGACGGCAATTTGTATGCATTATACGGAACGCCGGCTGAAAGTTTATGCGGTTTACAGGTCAAACAATTCCGTGAAAAATATGGAGTAGTTGAAAATGTTTCTGACAGAAGTTATGTTTCAAACAGTTTCCATTGTCATGTTACGGAGAATATCAGTCCGATTGAAAAACAAAACTTAGAGAAAAGGTTTTGGGATTTAATGAACGGTGGAAAAATCCAGTATGTAAAATACCCGATTTCTTATAATAAAGAAGCAATCAGAACATTGATTGAAAGAGCAATGGATATGGGCTTTTACGAGGGTGTAAATTTATCACTTTCATACTGTGATGATTGCGGACATCAAGAATTGAATATGGATGTATGTCCGAAATGCGGAAGCAAAAATTTAACAAAAATCGACAGAATGAACGGTTACCTTTCTTACTCCAGAGTAAAAGGCGACACACGTCTGAACGAAGCAAAAATGGATGAGATTAAAGACAGAGTAAGTATGTAACTATGAATTACCATAATATAACAAAAGACGACATGTTGAATGGCGACGGGTTGAGGGTTGTCTTGTGGGTTGCAGGGTGTAACCACCAGTGCGAAGATTGCCAAAATCCCGTTACTTGGGATATTACAGGAGGTTTGCCTTTTGATGAAGCAGCCGAAAGTGAATTATTTGAAGCATTAAATAAGCCTTATATTTCCGGAATTACATTCTCGGGAGGGGATCCGTTACACCCGTTTAACAGAGGCGAAGTATTTCGTTTAATGAAAAAAGTGAAGGAATTGCACCCGGATAAAACAGTTTGGGCATATACAGGTTTTCTTTGGGATGACTTTAAAGATTTTCCGGAAATGAAATATGTTGATGTTATGGTGGACGGCAGATTTATAAAAGGATTAAAAGATGATAATCTTCAGTGGGTCGGAAGTTCTAATCAAAGAATTATTGATGTTCCAAAAACTCTAAAAGAGGGACATGTCGTTTTGCATTTTGATAACAATAAAAATTAGATTTCGTTTTGTTATTCTTTTCACTCCGTTATTAAACCCCTCAATGGCATTTGTTGTATAAATCAAATGTTTTATCTCCTGTGAATATTCAAACAACGTCTTTATTCCATTTCAACTGTTTTGCCAAACTTTTATTGCGTATGGATATTTTTTACCCCGTTTTTCTTCAAATTTGCATAGATTTTATAAAACATTTTTTTCATTTACTGCTTGAAAATTGATTTCATATCAGTATAAAAAGTTATTTAATAGCTTGCTAACTTCATCAGCATTAGTAACTAATTCCCATTTTGTATTTGGAATATTTTTCAATAATTTAGACTGTGCGTCAACAGCTCTTTTTTCAGCCTCACGCATATCTTTTGCTTTTGTTTCGATTAATAGTGTTAAGTCTATCTTTCCATCTTTTTCCGTTGCATATATAAAATCCGGTGTTGATGAACCACCTGTATAAGTTGGTACTTTTATTGCTCGTCTTGGAAGTTTGCCAAAAACTTTTATATGTAAAGGTGGATTATGTTTTTCGACTTCGTGTTCAATATCGCTATCATATGCAATTGGTTTTTCATATAAGTTTCTTTCATCAACTTCAACATCATTAGCAATATTTGTTCCTACTATACTTTGTTCTATTTCATTCAAAAAACTACCGTTTTGCATAATAGAGGTTTCTATTCGGAAGTTTAAAGAGTCATAATTATATTTAGTTGCATATGTTTTTATAAATTCTTCTTTCCAAATAACAATGATTTTTTCAAGAGTTGTTTTATTTAGCATTGCATTTATTTCATCTTTTGATTGCCCATTATCTGAAAATTCTTTTAATTTTTGCCATAAACAATCATGAATTATTTTAATCGGAATAAGAGTTCTTTTAGCAAGTTCAGTAACAAAATCATTATATTGGCATTTACCGGAACCACTAATGTTTATATTCTCTTCATAAGTTTCAGTACTATTTATTTGATTATCATCTGTTTTTTGAGTTTTTTGGATAATAATTTTTATTGTTTTATTCTCATCAAAAACATCATCATAATTTAACACATTATTAAACAAAACTGTTATTTCATTGCTATTTAATCGTTCAAAACAAACCATATATCTTTTTGTAAGTTCATTCCATATATGTTCTATTTTTTTCCAATTGTTTAATTTTAATTTTACCTTTTGTCTTTTTGGTGTAGTTGAATCAATAATTTTCCCTTTTTTAACTTCTACTTGTAGAATTTCAGGATATAACCCGATAAATTTTTCATATCCGTTTTCCTTAAAATCATTATTTCTTTTTATTATATTTTGTTCGTCAAGTTGTTCTAAAAGAGTTTCTTCGTCAATATTTTTTGCCTTACAGATTATATTAATCATATCTTCTGTAAGTTTTTCTTTGTTGATTTCTATTTTAGAATCTTTATTAATTTCACCAATTAATTTACTTGTAAATTCTCGTTCATTCCAACCTACAATATAATTTAATCTCCATTCCTGATTTGAAAGCCTATTTCCTTTCTCATCAACAGGCAATCTTAAACCACGACCAACTTCTTGTATTTTACTATTTTCACTGCCGGAACTTCTTAATTTGCAAATAGTAAAAATATTAGGGTTATCCCAGCCCTCTCTTAATGTCCATTTTGAAAAGAAAAATCTTCTTATATTCCATTCACCATTTTCCTTTTTGAAAGGCAAAGTTCTTTCTTTATGTAAAATATCTTGAACTTCTTCTGCTATAGCACTATCATCTGCTTCCCCCCAGTCTTTTGCGAAATAGCCTCCATGTGAATATTTCAAATTATTTTTTGTTGCAAGAAGAAATTCATAATACTCGCTGCTTTTATATTCGTTTAATAATTTATCAAGTTTTTCTTTCAATAAACGTTCAAAGGTTTGTTTTAACCATCCGTTTTCTTTTCTATAACTATCAATTGAATCAATGAAGAATAAAGTATTTGTTTTAACCCTGTAAGAATTTTCTCTATGAAAATTTTCAACTTCTTTTTTAAAGTGAGCATCAATTGCTTGCTTAATCAAAATTTCTTGATATGAATTAGTAAAAATTCCCTCGCACAATTCCATTCCTTCTTGAAGCTCCAAATCATTGGATAATTTTCCATTGCCCTCATAGGTAATATCTCCATGAAAACCGCCACCTGCATCACTTAAATCTTCACCAACTCCTATATCCCAAGAGTTATTGCCTTGAGAAAGAACTAATTTGCTTTTTGAAACACTTTTTACTTTATAAACATTTAACTCGTCATTTGAAATGACAGGGAACTGTATATCAACTCCTTTGACCAAATCTTGGTTAAAAGCTTCTACTGCATTTAAGTCATATTGTGGAATACCTTGAAAATAATCCTTTTGTTTAATAGCATTTTTCCCTCTTCCTATTGTTATTTCAGGAAAAGTTGCTCCAAATCTTAATATCATTTGAGGTTTTATTCTTTGTTTTATAACATTGAATACTTTGTTATCTTTTTTAAATTTATGAGGTTCATCAATAATAACAATTGGTCTTGTATTACTAATAGCATCAATTGGGCAATTTGCTCCGCCCCATAAAGTTTGGTCATAATCATTTTTTGACAACCATTTGTCTGTTCCTAATAAATCATCATTTAACAGTAGGCATTGAATTGTATTTTTTTCATTAGATGTAGCATTGCAAAATTCAATAATGGATGCAGGTATATTTTTTCTTTTCCCTTTTGCAGTTGATTTTAATGCTTGTAGAGTATGTAATGCAATTCTTTTATTGTGGAAAAATTTTGAAAAGTGTTGATTTGCATAATCTGATTCAATAAAGTTTTTAGTTCCTTCTTTAATTGCTCTGCTTGGAACAATAATTATAAACTTAAAAAAGCCATATTCTCTATTTAGTTCATACATTGCTCTTGTATAAACGTATGTTTTTCCTGTTCCGGTTTCCATTTTTATATCAATAAACTTTTTTTCATCATAAACTTTTTGTTCATTATCAAATTTGATATTTAATAATGGATTTGAATATATATTATTGTACTTTTCTTCTACAACATCCGGAATATTATCTAAAATTGCATTTATAGCTTCTTTTTGATGTTCTAATTCAACTAAATTAATCTTCATTTAGTACCTTTTTTCAATTTGTATTTTATTGTCAAAATTCTGTTTTACAGCTATTTCTAACTCTTTTAGGCTTTCCAATGTGAATGAATAACCATAAACAACAATTGTATTTATGTTTAATTTTCTCTCGCCAATAAGATTTAATAACTGCTTTGTTTGATTACAATTCCAGTTAGTATCAATTAAATATAATAATGAATTATCAATATAATGAGCTTTGTAACCTTCAAAATCAATAATTTCTACTTCTTTATCTAATTTGTATCCATCAGCTACAAGCCAAGTTGTAAATATAACATCTTTTCCTTTTGAAAATTCATTATCAAACTCTTGAACCATATTATCAGCAATTAATTTGGTAAGAGTAGGATCAAACTCTTCTATTTTGTTAATCGTGTTTACATCTGTTTCTTTAACGTAATAGTGCTTATAACCATAATCGATATCAGCATTTGTTTCTTCTTTTATTTTATTTGCAGATAGTTCAATTCTCTTTCTTGATATCTCATCAATTGTATTAAATCCTGCTTTTCTTGCTTCTGAATCTTCTTTTGTTTGTTCTTGTATTTGAACCATTATATATTGTCTATTTGAATTAACTTCTGAATTTAATTGAATAACTGCGTGTGCTGTTGTGGCAGAACCCGCAAAGAAGTCTAAGATAATATCATTATTTGTTGTTGAATGAAATAGTAATCTATGAATTAATTCTAAAGGCTTTACTGTATCAAATATATTATCAACATCCATTAAATTATTAAGATATTTTTTTGCACTTTCTGCTGTTCCAATTTCCTTTGGAAAAAATGCCCAAAAAGGGTCATTAATGGCTTCATCTTCAAATTCTGGGCGCATTTTTATAATAATTTTGCCTTCTCGTACAAATAAGTTTCCACTGTTTTTATAATAGGCAACTTGGTCTTGACCAAGTTGCCACTGTTTGCCCTCAGGAGGAATAATTCCCATAACTTCATAAATCATTGTTTCTCTTCCTCTTATTCCATTGGCATTCATTACTTCCAAGGGATATTCTCGATAAAAACCGTACTCGTCTTCAAAAGGATATATCTTTTTTCCTTTTTGAATTAGATTAAAAGTTCTTTTGTTTGATAAGGAATAAACATATATATGTTCTATTTTAGGTTGTAGTTTATTATAAGCAGTTTTAGTGTTTTGGGATTTTGTTTTTGATTCCCAAGCTATATTACCTATAAAGTTCACTTCACCAAAAATCTCATCACATAATAGTCTTAGATTTGCTTGTTCATTATCATCAATGGATATAAAAATTACACCATCTTCTGTTAAAAGTCTTTTTGCTATTTTTAAACGAGGATACATAAATGTTAGCCAAGCAGAATGCGAACTTCTTCCATTTATTGTATGTAATCTTTTGATTTCCTCATTAGTAAACCCCAACATTTCTTTTAATTTTTCATCAGAAAATTCAAAAGTATCATTATATACAAACTCACTTCCCGTATTGTAAGGCGGGTCAATGTAAATCATTTTTATAGAATTACTATACGCATTTTGAAGATGTCTTAAAACTTCTAAATTATCGCCTGTAAAAAATAAATTTTTAGAGTTCTTGTTTTCTTCTTTATTATTATGTTCGTTATTCGGAATAATAACAGTTTCGGTCATCATTCCGCTTTGTAAACGAGCATAGTCTTTTCCTATCCATTTTAATTGATAACCATCTCTAATTTCGTCTTTATCATGCCGGTCCGGTTTAAAATCTTGATTAAATTCAATTCTTTCTTTTAAACCTATACAAAGATTATTTCTATCTGATGATTCACTCATTTTTTGCTCCAAAATATCTATAATGTTTCAATCTCCCATAAAAATAATATTAGAGCATTATTTGACAATTATCAATTTTGTAAAATAAATTAATTATAAAGGCAAAAACTCTTATTAAATTTATCTTTAGAGCAATTTGCTCCAAATTAGATATAGTGTTCCATTTTATAGTTCAAAATTGTTATAAGAATAGTCTATTTCTTCTTGAGTTATGCTGATATAACGTAATGTTATCGATGGAGATGAATGGTTCAATATTTTTTGGAGTAAAGCAATGTCATTAAATTTTTTATAATGATGATAACCAAAGGTTTTCCTCATTGTATGTGTGCCGGCATTTACAGGTAAATTTATTTCTTTGCATGCATTATTTAAAAAACGATATACTATTGAACGATGAAGTCTTTTATTGCTTTTGCCGACAAACAATGGTGCATTAATATCTTTGTCCGCTAAATATTCATTCAATAATTCCCTGATTTTATTATTAAGTGGAAATCTTTTGTATTTTTTAGTTTTCTTTTCCCTTATTTCTACGTATGTTTTATTTTTTACATCAGATACATTTAGATTTAATATATCCGAAACTCTTAATCCTGTATTTATGCCAAATACAAAAATTAACCCATCTCTCTCGTTTTTTGTATTTAAATACTTTTCAATTCTACTAACGTCTTCCCTGTTTTTTATAGGCTCAACTAAATGTTTCATATAATTACCTCTATATCCTATTCATATCTAAACCATTTATACAAAATACTTCTGGTTTTTCCGGATTGCTTACATAAAAAGGCAATAAAAATTAAATGTAAAATTATGTTAACATGGTGCCTGAAATGCAATAAAAAAATTTTTTCAAGGTTTACTCCACATGCAGAGTAAAAAAGGGATTTATCATGAAAATATCACCTATTAACGGGGTTTCAAACTTTACTAAGATTAAAAAACTTTCAAATGTGAATAATTCACATAGTCAAAAAAATATCGGTTCACACAGTTATGTTACAAATATTTATGAAAAGAGAGATTTAGTTCCGTTTAAATCAGCCGTTAGCAGTGTAGATGAAAAATTCTTTCAATTGCCGGAGGGATGTCATCCTGATAAATTTCAAATTGAAGCAGCAAAAGCATTAAATGAGGGCAAAAATGTATTGGTTGAAGCTCCTACAGGTACAGGGAAAACTGCCATTGCACACTATATTGCTTCAAAAAATATGGAAGAGGGCAAAACAACTTTTTATACAACTCCTTTGAAAGCGTTAAGTAACCAAAAATTGAACGAGTTCCGTAAGGTTTACGGAGATGAAAATGTCGGAATTTTAACAGGCGACCGCCGTGAAAATGCGGACGCTCCGGTTGTTATTATGACTACGGAAGTATATAGGAATATGGCATTATCTGAAATGTACGGTGAAAAAAATCCGATTATGGAAAATTTAGGCACTGTTATTTTTGATGAATTTCATTATCTTGGCGATTCTGACAGAGGTCCTGTTTGGGAAGAATCAATGATGTACACTCCGAAAGGTGTTCAAACATTAGGCTTGAGTGCTACAATCGGTAATCCGAAAGATTTAATCGGTTGGATTGGAAACATTGAAAAGAAAGATTCTCAGCTTGTTTCAATTCCTCCGGAAGAAAGAGCTGTTCCCTTAAAATTTGATTCAATTCCTACAGGTGCTTATCGTGCGGAAGAAAGAAGAATTCAAAACAGAATTAAAAAGACAGGTGCTTCTTCAATGGGAAATGAAGAGGACTCATTACCGCCAAGACCTGTTTTAAGTGATTTCAAGTTTGCTATTGATAAATTGAATAAAAAAGAACAATTGCCTGCAATTTTCTTCGTATTCAGTAAAGATTTTTCAAGAGATTTAGTTGAATACTTCTCGGAAGAGGGTGCCGATTTAACTACAAAAGCAGAAAAAGAAGAAATTGATAAAATAGTAAGAAGATATAAAGCTGAAAAATACATCGGTTCCGACTTGGATGAAGATGCTTTACGAAAAGGCTACGCAATACACAATGCGGGTATTATGCCGCAACAAAAGGAATTAATCGAAGAGTTATTCCAGAAAAAACTTGTAAAAGCGGTAATTGCTACTGAAACACTTGCAGCGGGTATTAATATGCCGGCAAAAACAGTTGTGATTTCTTATCCGTATAAACCGTCAGACGAAGTAAAAGATGAAGAAATGAACGGAATGCGTTTGCTTACGGTGAATGAATATAAGCAGATGTCAGGCAGAGCCGGCAGAAGAGGAATTGATGAAGTCGGATATGTTTATACAATGCCGACAAGTAGTGCGGCTGAACAAGATTTCTTAATGATGGAATCTTTGGATTATGATTCGATTAAAAGTAAATATAACCCTGATTATGCTTTCATAACAGGATATTATCAACATAATGATAATGATTTGGGATTAAAAGAAGTGTTTAATAAATCTTTCTACGCATATAGTCCTGATGAAAAAATTAAGCAATCAAAAATTGATAAGTTGTTATCTTCAACCGACAATAAAACAAAAGTGCTTGAAGAAAGAGGTTTCTTAGAGAATAATGACGGAAAAATTTCTCCTTCTTTATCAGGTGATATGACAGCAAAAGTTCGTGGATATGATGCATTAACATTGGTTGAACTTATAAATGACAAAGAGTTTAAAGATATGAATCCGGAAGCATTAACACTTGTTGCTGCTGCAATGGCAAACCCTGCAAGACCGAATGAAAATGCACTTGGTGTCGGGGATGATATTTCTGATATATTTGATAATGTTACTCCGCATATTGATATGTTATATGACCAATTAAAACACAAAGTAAGCGATACTTTTAAGAAACTTGGTATGAGTACATTTGATTTTAGCGGATATCAGTCAATGTTAGATTATGCAAAATCGATAGAAAGCCCTGACAGCTCTTCTGTAGATGAGGTTAAGGCTGAACTGGACAGACTTACTGCTATAAAAGCTAAATTAAGTGAAATTAATCAACACGGCGATAAGATGTCATATAAAGAAATTGAAGCAAAACTGAAACAGGGAAGAATTGTTTCGACTTGGACATTAGAAGAGTGCTTGAGAAATGTTGAAACTTATAAAAAAAGAAATCATGTTGAGGACATATCTGAAATGATTCAACGAATTAAAGATGAAATTGCTCAAGCTGAGGTTTCAGGAAAAGGTAACAAGGCTAAAGATAAGTTGGCTAAGAAAGTTCAATCATTAAATGCTGAATTAGAAGAAGCAAAAGTTTTGAAATATTTAGATGATAATCTTGCAGATAAACTTTCTGAAAACTACAGATACACAAGAGAGTATTCTACAAGAAGTGTAAAACAAGAACTTGCTAAAATCTCAACATTATATACACAATTAACGGCGAAAGATACTTTAGTTTCGGCAATAAGCGGTTTAATGTCAATTGAAGACTACTGTACAGAAAATGATATTGAAACTGAAAATATAAAGAACTTTGCTTCCTCTTCCGGTGCTTTAAATGCTGCAATAAATAAAGGTTTAGATATTTACCGAACTGAAGAATATTACGGTATTGATAATAAGCCTGAACGATACAGTAAGATTGCGGCACAAAATGTTTATACATGGGCAATGTTGAACAAGGTAAATCATTCTACTATGTCGAACTGGAAAGAAATGCTTGAAATAAATGATGATGAAACAGATGAGGGAAGTATTTTCCGTCAAGTAATGCAAACGGCAGACTTTATCAGTCAAATTGGAGAAATTGCTTCTGTTGGTGAAAAAGAATGTACGGATGCTCAAGAAAGAGAATATTATACCCAATTAAGAAAAACGGCTTACGAAGCAAGAAAGTTATTAATCCAAGAGCCGGTAATAATTCAATAGTATAAATTTGTATATCAATTATAAAGAGTTTGGGAAGTTTGTTACATCTCAAACTCTTTTGTATATAGTTATTTTGAATGAGGAAAACTAAAAAAAATCGTGTTAATATGTGTAGAGTATAGTATCGATTCAGATAGAAAGTATATAAGATGAGAATTAATAAACAGGCTTTTACTCTTAGTGAGGTTCTAATTACCCTCGTTATTATTGGTGTAGTTGCAGCAATTACTGTTCCCGTGCTTAATACTCAAATAAGAAAAGAACAATATAGAAGCAGTTTATATAAGGCAATCAGTATGCTTAATCAGGCAGCATTAAAATATTATAATATATATGGTGAAAATGCCAAATGCGGATATTGGAAGAAAAATCCTTA
>CAYYPD010000048.1:0-14354 GCA_964473445.1 uncultured Muribaculaceae bacterium | reverse complement strand
ATCCCTAAAGAGGTAAATAATTTATACTTTAATACAGATGATTATTATAAGTATTTAAAACTTTATACAAATAAAGAATACATAGACAAAGTTATCAAAGAAAATAAAAAAAATATATTCTGGAATGATAATGCCAATGTCATCTGCAATAATTTTGAAATATGCAAAGGCATTAATAAGATATATGATATTGACAGTATGTATATTTTAAAAGGGGACGAGGAATATCCTGAATATTTTACAGGGTTTTCCGTATCACGAAAGAAAGATAGTATTACTTTTTTCACAACAAGTCACTTATCTCTTAATATTGATGAAAGATGTAATACTTTTGCTCCAAGCCAAAATGATTATCAATATGTAATGCCATATTTATTGGATGAGGATAGAAGTTATTATTACCAGCTTATGCCAAAATCAATTCCGCAGAATGCACAAAATTATTGGTTTAAATATTCAACCGGAAGAGATGGTTGCATAATCGTAGTACGTTTTAATATTGATGAACGATACATCAATAATATAATCAGAAAGAACCAATCACTTCTTCTCCCAAAAGAAGAGTTGAGCAATCAAATTAACAATGGGATATTTCTACCCAATTCCTATAATTATGAAGATTACATTATCTATTACCTGAAAAAGAGCAAAGAATATACACGCCCTACTGCCAGCATTATCGTTTCAAAGAAAAAAGATGAAATTGTTTTCTTTATGACAGGAGATGACCTCTTAGAAAGAGGAAAGGGTTAAAAAATGAAAAAATTAATAGAAATAATAAGTAAAATAAAATACGCAGATTATTTGTTAATTACATATTTACTAATGATAATTTATATGGGGTATAATACAACTTACCTACTTGATATTATAGACGTTCTTATGTTTATAATTTCCCCTATAATTGCAATCAGGTTATTAATGATTTTAAAGTTTATCAAGAAGAATAAAATTATTACTATCATATTAAATATCTTAATTACGGTTATATTTATTATTATCTTTTTACTTTACTCTACAATTTTGATTCTCAGACAAGATGAAAGACCTAAACAACGTGAAAAAATACCATACTCAGAAAGAGTTGCAAACTATGAAAAAACTATAAAAGGTTATGACGGAAAGGAAATTTTTAAATATTTTCCTAAAGAAATTCCTGAAGCTGCAAATGATATTTCCTTTAATATAAGTAACAAAGATTCTATTAATTACTTAAAACTTGATATAAATAAAAAAGACATAGATAAGATTATTGAAGAAAATGAGAAATATATCTTTTGGAAAAACAATGCTAATGTCATCTGCAACAATTTTAAAATATGTAAAAAACTTGATATATATGATATCGACAGCATGTATGTTTTAAAAGGGGATGAGAAATATCCTAAATATCTTACAGGATTTTCCGTATCACGAGAAAAAGACAATATTACGTTTTTCTCAACAAGAGAGTTATACCTTAATAAAGATCCGAGGGATAATGCCTTTGCTCCAAGTAGAAATTATTATCAATATGTAATTCAGTTCTTATTAGATGTGGCTAGGGATTATTATTATCAACTTATTCCAAAGTCAATTCCGCAGAATGCACAAAATTATTGGTTTGAATATACAAACGGGGAAAATGGTCGCATAATCATAGTACGATTTAATATTGATGAACAATACATTAATAATATAATCAGAAAGAATAGAACACTTCTTCTTCCAAAAGAAGAGTTAGACAATCAGATTAACAAAGGGATATTTCTACCCGATTCTAATAATTATAAAGATTATATTATTTATTACATGAAAAAAGATGAAAAGCATTCGATTCCTACTGCCGGAATTATTGTTTCAAAGAAAAATGATGAAATTATTTTCTTCGTAACAAGTAGTAATACATTGAAAAGAATAAAAAAATAAAATTGGAAGATAAAAATCATATTATGATAACTAAAATAAAGCAGAAAGATAATTTAATACTCATATTTCTTATAATCATTGCAATAACTGCATATTACGGAATTTCACCCAAGGCTAAATATCCGATTGAAGTTATTATGCTGACGTTCTTTCCGTTAACATTCTTTTTCGTGATACAAATTTTATTATTAGCAGTCGAAAATAAAAATGCAATCTATAAAAAGGTCATAAATATTATAAAATGGATATCTGTAGTTTTATACATAGTATATTTACCAATCGTTTTTTTCATATACGCAATGTTAACAGACCTGACTACTACACCTGAACCAGATATTCCAAGTATAGAAAACTATGTTGAATATAGAAAAAAATTGCCATGGATGGAATATCAAATTACCCATTTCCCGACAGAAATCCCAAGCAATGCCACGAATTATTACTTTGACATACACCACTCCGGTCACGAAGATACTTTTGGGTACCTAAAATTTAATATAGACAAAGAATATATTGACAATTTTTTAAACAATAACAAGAACAATATACTAAGAAAAATAAACTTTTCCGAAATAGGCAAATACTACGGTTTTATTAATTACTATATTAAACTTGATAATAAAAAAGATTATGATGTTTATATTTTGAAAAAACATTATTTTTGTAAAGACTACACGTCAGGCTTTATTATTTCTAAAAGTAATGATGAAATAATATATTTCTATGCTGATTCCGATTTAGAAAGAACATAAAGAGTGAAAGATAGTTATTTACCGTTTTTTGGTTTATAATTTGGTTTAAGGATAAAGAATATGGCTAAAACATTAACAGAAGTTGAAAAGATAAAAGAAATTGTAAAAGATACAAATTTGCAACACATTGCTATAATTATGGACGGAAACAGACGCTGGGCAAAGAAAAGACTACTCCCGTCCGCAGCCGGACACAAAAAAGGAGTTGAAGCACTTAGGACAACTTTAAAAGCGTGTGCTAAGTTTAATGTTAAATATTTAACCGTTTATGCTTTCTCTACCGAAAATTGGAACAGACAGAAAGAAGAAGTTGATTTTCTTATGTCGCTTCTTGCGAAAACAATTATTGCAGAAGTTCCGGAATTTAAAGAAAATGATATCAAATTAACATTCATCGGCGACAGAACTTCCTTAAATAAAGATTTAATTGATGTACTTGAATTTGGAGAAAAAGAAACTGCTCATTGTAAGACCTTAAACTTACAAATTGCATTCAACTATGGTTCAAGAATGGAAATTACAAATGCAGTAAAACATATCTGCGAGAAAGTTAAAAAAGGGGAACTGCAAATATCAGATATTACAGAAGATACTGTTTCTCAAAATATATATACCGCAAATATTCCAAACCCTGATTTACTAATAAGAACAGGCGGAGAAAAAAGAATAAGTAACTATTTATTGTGGCAGTGTGCATACACTGAAATTTATGTTACGGACGAATTTTGGCCGGAGTTTGATGAACAATCTTTAGCCGATGCAATTGTAGAATTTCACTCAAGAAACAGAAGATTTGGTAAATAATTATGATAAAAGTTATTATTGCGACTTCAAATCCGCATAAATTAGAAGAGATAAATGCAATAAATAAAAATAAAAATATTGTCTTTGATGTTATAAAAGGGAATTTCGACCCGATTGAAAACGGAAAAACTTTCAAAGAGAATGCCGTAATTAAAGCAAAAGAAGCGGCAAAAATCACTAAAACTTATTGTTTGGCGGATGATTCCGGATTATGTGTTGATTTTTTAGACGGAGCACCCGGAATTTATTCTGCAAGATTCGCCCCAAGTGCAAAAGAAAGAATTGAAAAATTGCTGTCAGTAATGCAAAACGTAAAAAAAGATGAAAGAAATGCACATTTCGTCTGTGCAATGGTACTGGCAGATAAGAACGGAAATGTTCTGCACTCGGAAGAGGGAAAAGTATTCGGTTCTATTGATTATGAACCCAAAGGCAATAACGGCTTCGGTTATGACCCGATTTTTTTCTTGCCCGAATACAATCAAACAATTGCCGAAATTCCGGAAAACATAAAAAACAGTATTTCACACAGAGCAAATGCACTCATTCCAATGTTGAATTGGATTAATGCAAACTTGACTGATTAAGCGTTTTTGCCTTCGTCAAATTCTCTTAACCCCGGAGCTGCAGCACTTCCGGTTCTTTTTGCAGTTATTGCATATTGTACTTTCGGAATAATTATACCTAAGAATATTGCAGATACTGCCATAGCAAAAACTCTAAACCCTGCTGACATTGCAAACCCTTTTTTATTAACAGAGTTAAGTAAGTTAGCATCAACAACACCGTTATTCTTGTTTTTAGCAGCTTTTATAATATCTTGTACATATTTATCCATTTCAGTTCTGAATTTTGTAATTTTCTTCATTGAAATATATTTAAACGGATTTGTCAGAGCATCACCGAATTTAGATTTGTATGCCTTTTGCATAAATTCAGGAGTATTTATTGCACCTTCTTTTAAAACATCTGCAACTTGTTGTTTTGTCAATACTTTGCCGATACCTGATATTTCGGGTTGTAAACCTGCCATTGCTTTAGCTTTTTCCATTAATGTATCGTCAATTTTTCCTACTAATTTATCAACCGCAATAACATCTGATTCAAACGGAAGTTGTTCAATTAATCTTTTTGCACCGTCAGACAAAGTACCGATTGTCTTTTTTGCAAATTCTTCAACATTCATTGTTCCGCCTTGGAGTTGATTTATCATAACTTCATTCATTTGTTTTGAAACGATTGGATCAAGTGAAGTTATGCCGACAGTATCTGTTAATTTTTGCAATCCTTTATAGATTAACGGTGTACTTGCATAATAGAAGAACGGTGAAACTGAATCTCTGAAAGCATATTCAATAGCTTCATCTTTATTTCTTGCAGTAGTAACACGACCTGTCAAAATACCTGCGTCAGATGTCAACATTTTGCAAATTCTGTTATTTTCAAGTAAATTTGCAACCGATGTTAAATCGCCTTTGAATGCCGGCTTATTTTTTGATTGAGCATTGTTCCCGAAATTTTCAATATTTACAGGTTGTAATGTTGAATATTTATTTTCGGGTTCATCGTTTAGAACTTCCGCCATCTTATTTTTTGCAAAAATACTTCTTGTAATAAATTGATTAATTTTCGGAAGCCCGAAACCTACAAAAGCAGTTGCTAAAATTGTTGATGTTACGATTTTAGCGAACTTAAATTTTGCCAACTTACTTGTAACAGCCTCTGCAGCTTGAGAATCAGTTGTAAGTTCTTTTACTTTACCGGCTACATTTTTAAACGGATCTCTAAGAGCATCTTTTCCTACATCAAATTCTGTGATAGGTAACTTTAAAACTTTTTCACCGAATTTATCACCGATTTTGTTAAAAATATCAACTCCGCCCATCCAGAAAATTGCAGAGGTAACATCATCTAAAAATCTTTCACGAAGTTCGTGTTTCCCGCCTCTTTTATAAGCGTTAACGCTTCTGCCTGTTGTAACGCAGCTTTCGATAGCAATTGTTGTTGCTAAGCTATCAGGATTTGCAAATGTGCTTAACACTTTTCTTCCATCAAGTGCGTGCATCATTTGAGCTACACCTTTAAAATTTTGTTTTTTATTTTTATTATTATTGTTTATATATTGTTGATTGGCTTGTGTATTCTTAATTCGCATGGTTTTACTATTATTGTCTGACTTTTTACTTAAAAAATAACAATATATTTTTTTGCTATTTTTTCTAAAAATTTTATGTTTGTTAATAAAATGTTTACATTACATTTTTTAATTATATAATAAAAATACTCACTAATCCTCTAAGCAGATTGTAAAAGTTTACAATACTGAATTAGAAAGGAAAATTAAAAATGGCAAATATTAAGTCAGCTAAAAAAAGAATATTAACAGCAGAAAGAAATCATGAAAGAAACGTTGCTTTTAAGTCTTCCATTAAAACTGCAGTTAAAAAAGTTCTTGAATTAGCACAAACAAAAGACCAAGCAGCTTTAAATGCAGCATTATCTCAAACATACAAACTTTGTGATAAAGCTGTTTCTAAGGGTATTTTGCACAAAAATACTGCTGCAAGAAAAAAATCAAGATTAACAAAAGCTGTTAACAAATTAATGGCTTAATTAATTTTTAGATTGAAAAAGCTCCTGAAAAAGGAGCTTTTTTATTGTCTTTAAAATATTTTTATTAAACTAACCGACTAAACCTGCATCATCAATTTCAGACGCTTTAACCATAATAGCGTGTTCCACGGGATTTTCTTTTTTTATTGATGTATCAAAAGGAACTTCTTCGAAACTATATTCATCTTTCATTCTCTTTAATTGGTTTTCATCAACTAATTTCTTTGCAAGTTCTGCAATTTCATAAACAAGTTGATATCTGTTTTCTGTTGTTTCGTTTAATTCCCATGCAATTTTTATAATTTGGTTCATAAGTTCCCTCCGGTAATCTTTATATTTTAATAATACAATGCACAACTTTGAATATCAAGCAAAAGCAATTTCATAAAAATAAAAAGTGTAAAGTTTTGTAATCGGGCGAAAAGGCATGCCCGGTCATGCTTTGCATGATATTTGAGTTTGACGGATTTTTTTATTAAAAAATGTTAAATTGAATTTTATTTTCCGAAAGTCATGCCATGACATGCTTTTGGCTAAGTATTGAATTTTATAAAAAAATCACTGTAGCCCCCTGCATTCCATTAATTTTATTATGGTTTAGGAAAAGGTTACAGTTTTTTATGCAAAATTTTGGAGATATTTCATATTTAGACAGTAAAAAAATTATTGATATTCGCTCGGAAGTGTTATTTCGAGAAGCAGAGGATGATTTTTATTACTTTAGCAACATAAATTCAGCATTAAAAAAATTAAAAAAAGCAATTTCATTAACTCCAAACCACACAAAAAGTTTAGTTTTGTGTGCTGATATTTATTTTGTTAAAGGGAATATCAAAAAAGCCTTAGATTTGTATAAAAAAGCTGATTTATTAACGGTCAACAATGTCAGAATTATTGCTGCTATTGCCAATTGTCACTACTCTCTTAAAGATTACAATGAAGCATTAAAATATACAAAAACCGCAATAAAATATATTACGTTAAATGATATTGCTTTGTATTCTCAAATTTTAGGACTAATGGCAAAAATATTTACGTCACTTAAAAACTACAAGAAAGCATTTGAAATCTATTCTGAAATGAAAAAATTGGATTCGTCTTTTGAAGAATTTTACAAATCATCGTATGATTTTGTTAATAAAAAAATGAAACTTCAAACAAAATTAAATAATTCCAGATTAAAAATAGTATAGTTTAGGTCAAAATAATGAAAAAAAATATAAAAAGATTAGTACTTTTGTTAATAACCATCGTCTTTTTGTATTTTGTATGCAGGAATGTTGATTTAAAACAATTACTTCACGAAATGAAAAGTTTTGATGTTAAATTCATTCCATTGTTAATAATTTCAATTTTAACAGGACTCACAATGAGAGGGGTGTGTTTTAAATTACTGATTTCAAAATCAGTAAAAGCTCCTCTTTCGGAGATGGCTCAGTTGTGTATTACATGTGCGGCATTAAACATCTTTTTACCGGCAAGAGCGGGTGATTTATTCAGAGCATTTTACGTTGGGGATAAATATAACATTGATAAGATAAAGATGTTTGGGGCAATAATACTGGAGCGTGTTTTTGACGGACTCGTAATCCTTTCATTACTGCTTTTGGCAATTTTTTGCTATAACAATGATGAACCGGCAAGAACACTTTGTTTGGGAGCAGCTGCAATATTCGTAAGCTGTTTTATACTTGCAATTTTAGCAATTAAATTCAACAAGACAGATACTATTTGTACTTGGATAAAGAGAAAGACAAGTAACTTTCCGAATAAATTAAGAAATATTATTTCTTCATTACTTGGATTTATTAACAGAACTTGTAATTCTTTTATATCAGGGTTTGAAATTCTACAATATCCCAAATCACTTGTGCTTGTTATATTAGCTTCTTTTTCAATTTGGGCATTTGAATGTTTAAACCATTATTTGGTCATTGCAGGCTTTAATTGCAATGTAGATTGGTCTGTTGTATTGTTCATAATTCCGTTTATTTCATTAGCTTGTATGATTCCATCTACATCAATATTTATAGGTCCATACCAATTTGCAATACTTGCGGCATTTGCGATATACGGAGTACCCAAGGAAACAGCATTAGCTATTTCGATATTTGAGCAAACATTTGTTGTAATTGTTTCAGCTGTAGTTGCAGCCATATTTTTATTAAAAAACAATTTCAATTACAAAGAAATTCAACAAGACGTTTCAGATACATTTAGTAATAAATAATTGATAAAATACTGATTTTATGCTATTAAGATAGGGTGTTTATTATTTATTTTATTATTAAGGAGAGAAGTTATGGCACTCAAATTATTTGAAATGTTTAGAAAATCACCTGCAAAAATGGCTGCACCAACGCCTGTAAAAAGAGAAAAAGCAGAAAAACAAAAAGAACCCGTTGAAAATTTCATTATTTTAAGCACAACAAATATTCCCAAAGAGTATTACTGTGAACTACCGCTAAACGTAAGAAGACAACTGGTTTCTAAATTAGCAGGCAATATTCCTGATTATAATTATCCAAACCTAAACCATTCAGGCAAAAACTTTTCAACTGTAATTTAATTAAACATAATAGTATTGAATAATTAATGCGTAACCTCTGCAACACTAAATTCGTTTTAATGTAGCAGAGGTTACTATTAAGAATGATAAGATAATTTTCTCAAGAATGTGTTAATATCTAAATAATTTAAATTTTAAATGTAATCATTTCTAATAATTTAACTATTTTTATGTCCTCCTGTTGCAACTATGATTTTATAAATTAAAAATGTTGTCCGTGCGGAAATTCGATCCCCTTATATGAGCGGAGATAGTTAATTTAATTAATAATACAGATTTCGTTTAGTTCCTTCCCCTTGAGGGGAAGGTTAGGATGAGGTGACAGCTATTTTATTATGTCGATTGGTATACCTTTCAAAACAAATAAAGCCCTTGCGACCCTGAAACAAGTTCAGGGTGACATGTATCCCCTGATAATAGAATTAATGGAACAAGGTTGATTATTTATGTTTTTACCCGCCTTACAAAGACAAAAACAGACACATGTCATTCTGAAAGATTAGAAAATGAGCATTAGCGTAGTTTTTCAATCTGTTCAGAATCTCATTGTTTATGAAACCTTACGAGATATTAATAAAATTTAAGACACATTAATTTATTATATTTAAACCAATTTGGGTTTTGAATGTAGTCATTTTTTAATAATTTAAATTACATAGATTAAAACAATAACAATTTTTTACTATTTTTAGTTTTAATATATGTAGGTGACGTTATGAAAATTAAATCTGAAATGTTTACAAAAAAGTTATTATCTGCACATAAAGTCAGCGATAGCGAGAAACAGTTACAGGAAGTTCAGGCTGCTTTAACGCAATGTATTAAAGATACCGATACTTTTTTATCTTCACAGGCACCTAATATAGCAAATTCACAGGAAAAAGCACTAAAAACACTTGCTGATTTAAGTAAACAAATAAAAGATACAATGAAAAAGTAGCCTGTTTGATTGCCAATTGATTTTGTAATACAATTCAAGTATGAAAATTAATTTATTAATAGTGCAATTAGAGTCAATAACAGGTGAGATTGACAGTAATATTAAAAAGGCAGAAAAACTTTTTGATAATTGTAATGCAAAGAATGCAGATTTAATTTTATTTCCCGAATTGTGGACTACAGGGTGGGATTGTCCAAACTTTAACAAGTATTCGGAGCCATTTAACTCCTCAAAATTTGTTGCGTTTTTAAAAAAGTTGTCAACTAAATATAACTCCAATGTTATAGGTGGCAGCTCGGTTTTAAGAACAAATAAAGGGAAAGACAGAAATACATGTTTGGTTATAAACCGAAAAGGTGAAATATTAAACACTTATGACAAATTACATTTATTTTCTCACCGTGGAGAAGCAGAGGGGAATTTTCTTGAAGAGGGAGATACTCCTGTAATTGCAAAGACAGATATCGGAAAAATCGGAATTTCAATCTGTTATGACATAAGATTTCCGGAATTATTCAGACTGTATGCTTTTAACGGAGTTGATTTTATTGTTAATATGGCAGCTTGGCCGTTGCCAATGGTTGATGAATATGAAGTTCTTGCAAGGGCAAGAGCAATTGAAAACCAAACATTTGTTATTACGTCTTTGTTAACAGGCAAAATCAACGATAAATATAATTTTAGCGGTAACTCTATGGTAATTGATTACAGAGGACATATAACTGCAAAACTCGGAGAAGAAGAAACAATTTTGCAAGTTCAAATAGATACTGATACAATGATACAGTACCGAGAACAAATGCCGATTCTCTCGGATACAAAGAAAACTTATCAAATATTGGAGAAATAATGAAAAATTTATTGAAACTTTTAACTTTATCTTTGGTTTTGATGTTTAGTATTAATTGCAGTTATGCAATTTCAACAAGCAAAATTGACAAGTTGATTCATTCTTCTAACCTTAATGAAACAGCCACAGTTGCAGTTTCAATAAGAAATGTTGAAACAGGTAATGTTGTTTATGAAAAAAATGAGAAAAAACTTCTTAATCCTGCTTCTACATTAAAAATATTTACAACTTATGAGGCGTTAAATGTTTTAGGAAATGATTACTTCTTTAAAACTCAATTTTATAAGGACAATAACAATAACTTATATATAAAACTCGGAGCTGACCCTACTCTTACAAGAGGTCAACTCAAGATTGCATTTGATAAATTAAAAGAAACCGGAAATACAAAATTTAATAATATTTATTTTGACGACAGTATTATTGATAAAAAAGAATTTTCCCCCGGATGGATGTGGGATGACGATACAAGAGAAGAAACTCCAAAAGTAAGTTCATACAACTTAGATGGAAATGTTTTAAGAATTTCAGTAAAAGAAGGTAACTCTTCTGCCGAAATAAAACCTGCATATAAAACAGCTGTTATTTCCAATATTAAAAAAGGTACAAAAGAAAACAGAATTTTTGTGGACAGGTACAACTGGAACAACCCTGAACTTATAGAAATTTATGGAGAACAAGTTTCAACTTCTCCTATTATTGTTCCTGTAAGCAGCATGAGAAGATACTACATAGAAAATGTCGAAAAAATATTGAGTGACGGTCGCTTTTCCGTTACAAATACAAAATATGCTTCAAAACTTGTTCCTGATAACGCTAAATTATTAACAGAAATTGCAAACCCTATAGCACCTGTTATTCCTAAAATATTGCAAAACAGCAACAATTTAATGGCTGAAACCATATTTAAAATCGCAGGCGGGAAAAAATATTCATCAACAGGCTCAAACGATTTAGCAATATATGCCTTTTACGATTTTTGTAAAGGAAATAATATAAAAACAGATGAAATTATATTGCAAGACGGAAGCGGTGTATCAAGAAATAATCTATTAAGTGCAAATTGGATGAGCTATGCACTTGCAAAATTGTATAAACAAGAAAATTTTAACAGTTTTAAAGACTATATGGCACAACCGGGTGACGGCACACTAACAGAGCGTTTATTTGAACTTAGAGGAAGTGCATGGTTAAAAACAGGAAGTTTAGCACACATAAGCTCAATTGCAGGATATGTTTCTTCTAATGACGGAAACACTTACGCAGTTTCAATTTTGATACAAAATTATAATGATAAAAAGTCAAATGTTAAAGATTTTGAGGATAAAATCATAAATTTAATTTATACCAAATAGAATTAGAAGATATACTGATTTACAAAACCTCCTTTAATGAAAACATTAAAACAAAAGGAGGTTTTTATATGCCTGAATTAATGCAAATTTATAAATGTAATGTATGTGGCAATGTTGTAGAAGTAATAAATGCAGGAGCAGGTCAACTTGTATGTTGTAACGTGCCAATGGAGCATTTGGAAGAAAAGAGTTCCGATGAAAATTTTCAAGAAAAACATGTTCCGATTATGACATTAGAGGGAACTAATAAAACAATAAGAGTCGGTACAATCCCTCATCCAATGGAAAAAGAACATTATATTATGTTTATTGAAGCAATTTCACCTGATAAAAAGTATTTGAAGCGTAAATATCTTACTCCGCAAGATGAACCAAAAATGGAAGTCTGCACCGAGTGCAACTATGAAAATTATTCGGCAAGAGAACTTTGTAATATCCACGGACTTTGGTCAGGGAAATTATAGTATAATACATTAAATTATTAAGAATTGTGCCTAATACACATTTAGGCACAATTTCAGTTATATATGAAATGTCAGCTGCATACCTTGCCTAACAAATATAATTTTTACGGTCTTTGTCAGGTACTGTCTGACCCTTTATTAATTATTTAATTAATTTTATGTCCTCCGGACGGGGAAACTTTTTAAAAAGTTTCACAAAATCGCAACCGGAGCTTCACTCACTAATAAATTGTAATGCAATACCAAAGTTCGCATAAGAAGATGCTCACTTGCTATTGTATTGCATAACATTTATTGTTCGTTTCGCTATGGTTGCAAATATAAATGAGGAAAATGTCTAAAAAAAGAAAGTAGCCGTCACCTCATCCTAGCCTTCCCCTTAAGGGGAAGGAACAAGCGAAAAACAGTATTATCAACTAATTCCCTCTCCTATAAGGAGAGGGATTAAGGGTGAGGTGATAATATTAAATAATAAAAATTTAACTATTTTACAAAATCTCTTAATAATGCTACAATGTCTAAAAGACAATAAGGAGACGAAAAATGAGAAAGAAATTTACCCCCCCCCCTACAGACTAAAGGCTTTTACTCTTAGCGAGGTATTAATTACCCTCGTAATTATTGGGGTTATTTCAGCAATTACCGTTCCTGTTTTATATGCTGATTTTAAGAAAGAAGAATTACGTGTCGGCTTTACTAAAGCATACAGTGATTTAGATAATTTTGCACATAAATTTTATGTTGATAACGGGCAAAGTTTTAGCGAATATTCTTTTGAAAACGGATATGGAAATAGCTACAAAGCTATGCAAAAATATATTTATAAGGCTTATGATAAAGCAATAAACCAAGGAATGCGTAAGGCTGAAGGGTATAAATACTTTTATAAAACAATGAACGGTACGGATACATTTCCTACCTGTGATGACTATGGACTTTTTGTGGGTCCCGGCGGAAGATTTTACGGAATGAACAACCCTCCTAGAGAAAATGAGAACGGACCTGTCGTTTGTGTTGATACAAACGGGGCAAAAGGTCCGAACAAATATGGGTATGATTACTTTTTATTTGTATTTACGTTAGATGGAAGAGCTATCCCTATGGGAATGGATTACCCTAATAATACTAAAGACCTTGATATGGGATATAATTTTTTTTATAAAGGAGCAAGCAGGTGCAATAAAAATGGTAGCTCTATGTATTCAAATACAACTTGTGCGTATTATGCACTTATGGATAAACACCCGACTCAAGAGGGGAAAAGTTATTGGAAAGATTTTATTTAATAGTAAGAAGTTTCCCCGTCCGGAGAACATAAAAATAATTAAATTATTAATAAAAGGTAGGGCAGACACTTGGGCATACTTTGCCTAATCTTTCAACATCTCATTGAATAAATCTATACATAAAAAGCGGGCGGGAAATATATTTTTCCGCCCGCTTTTATTAAAACTTGGCTATATTACAAGTTAATTACTTAACTGTTAATTTTCTGCTTTGTTCTTTTTGTCTGTTCAATTTTGGAGCTTTAATCTTCAATACACCTGAATCTAATGTGGCTTCGGTCTTTTCAATATTGATTTCTTCAGGTAATTGAATTACCCTTGAAAATTCACCATAGTTAAATTCGGAACGTTTAAAGTTTTTCTCTTTTTCGTTCTTTTCTTCATACTTTTTAGCGTTGATTTTCATATAGTTTTCTTCTATATCAATATCCAAGTCTTCTTTTTTTACGCCCGGCAATTCAGCTCGGATATCATATTCTGTTCCGTTATCTGTGATTTCTACAGGCATAGAGAATTTATTTTCATCTTCCCAATAACTTGCATCAGGAAAATAGCTGTCAAAATGTCTGTTTAGTAATGAACTGATTTCATCATTTACTGTTTTAATAAAATTGTCCGGTGTTTTTCTAATTAAGAACTTCATAATCATTACCCCTTTCAAATTATCTGTTTTACTCTTAACAATTATGTTATACACCCGATTTATATTAATTCTTATTTTTTTAACTTTTATTTAACAATTATTTTTTATACAAATACAGTACCATACTAAAATGCAGATTTAACCTCATTTTTAGTAATATAAAAGAGAAT
>CAYYPD010000047.1:0-14392 GCA_964473445.1 uncultured Muribaculaceae bacterium | reverse complement strand
CTCTAATTTTACTATACTTGAGGTGTTAGTGTTGCGATTACTTCTTGAACGCACTCATTCCCTGATTTATGAAAAATTTAACACTAATAAAAATCAATTTTTTTACAATTTTTTTTATTTAATGTAAAATGAGCATGTATAGATTATTTCTTTTTAAAGTTAATATTTTATGACTGCAGAAAATAAGACAAATAATAAATTTAATATTAAGGACTATCAAGAGTTAATTGATACTCTTGCAAAGGTTGAGTATAAAAAACTTTCGTCAAAACATTTAATTGATTTTTCGGAATTGGTTAATATAGGCACGCAAGTTGTACACAAATTGTGTGCGAATACTCCGCCTGATACATATAATAAATCTTATATTTCTACTGCCATAAAATGGGCAATAAGAAATGAAGTCCGTCGCAGATTTAAGTGGTATGTTCTTAAAAATCAACAACAAGAAGTCGGCATGGACGATGATAATCAAAATAATATCAGAGAAGCCGTCTATAAAACTATTTTGTCTGTCGATGAAATGGCAGAAGGAGATAATCCGACTCAAATCAGAGATTTTAAACTTAATCCGGAAGAAAAGATTATTTTTAGTGAGTTAAGTGAAAGTATAAAAGCTGCAATCAAAAATCTGCCGCCGAGAGAAAGAGAACTTATTGAATGCAAATTCTTTAACGATAAGAAGCTGAGAGAAATTTCGGAAGAGTTCAATCTTTCGCCGTCAAGAATATCGAGAATAATTCAATCAGGACTAAATAAAATCAGAAAAGAATTAGTCAAACAAAATTTGGTATAAAACAATGCTGTTGCATTGTTTTATTTTTTTTAGAAAAGGAGAAAAGGTATGTCAAAGTTAATAAGCGGAATAATGTCTTACATTTTACCACCCTCAAATGATGTTTTTTATTCATTATTTGAAGAAGGAACATCTTGCTGTAAAAATGCAGCAGCGTTATTCCACGAAATATTAGAAGAAGGGATTACAGAAGAGCATATTGCAAGAGCAAGACAATACAAACATGCCAGCAGCAAAAATGTAAAAAAGACTTTTGAAGTCTTAGATACTTCATTTGTAACTCCGATTGACAGAGATGACATTCAAAATATTTCTTCTTTGTTAAACAAAATTACAAAAAAAATTACAAAAGCAAGTTTGAATTTAAAAGTATATAATTTAGAAACTTTTACGGACAACTTAAAAAATCAATCACAAACATTAATTGCAGCTACATCAGAATTAGAACAAATTTTTGCACACTTTAAAAAGCCGACAATTTCAGATATGACTGCAAGAAACTTAAAAATGAAAGAAATTGAAACAAGAGGCGACGAAATTTTATTTTCTGCAACGGAAGCGTTGTTTTCAGGAAAATATGAGGCTCTTAACGTAATTAAATTAAGAGATATTCACAAAGATTTAGAAAATGCATTAGACGCTTGTTACAGTGTATCTGATGCAGTTGTCAGCGTTGTATTAAAAATGAGTTAAGAGGTAAATTATGATATCTACAGTTATTTTCCTCGTCGCAGTAATTATTTGTGCATTGATATTTGATTACATAAACGGTTTTCATGATTGTGCAAATTCTATTGCTGCAGTTGTTTCAACAAAAGTTTTATCACCAAGGCAAGCTGTATTATACGGGGCAACAATGGAAGCTACCGGTGCTCTTTTAGGTGTTAACGTTGCAAAAACAATCGGTGCAGGTATCATTGCCGGTGAAGCTGTCACTTTACAGGTTATTATTTGTGCTTTGTCAGCAGCTATTATTTGGAATCTTTTAACATGGTGGTTTGGACTTCCGTCAAGTTCATCACATGCTTTAATCGGTGGTTTATTAGGAGCAACATTTGTTCACGCAGGTCTGCACCCTATTCACTTCCTTTTACTTATGGAAAAAGTTATAATTCCGATGTTTACATCTCCTTTAGTTGGTTTTTGTGCAGGCTTTATGGTTATGTGCCTGTTTTTAAGACTCTTCTATAAAATGAAACCCGATATTATTAATAAAAGATTCAGAAAAGTACAAATTGTAGCATCAGGACTAATGGCATTAAGCCATGGTTTAAACGATGCACAAAAAACAATGGGTGTTATTACCCTTGCACTTGTAACATCAGGCTTTTTAGTATTCCCCGACGGAGAGTTTTCTATCCCGATTTGGGTAAAACTTACCTGTGCCGCAACAATGGCTGCAGGTACTATGTCAGGCGGTTGGAAAATTATTAAAACAATGGGCAGCAAAATTATAAAATTAAAACCTATAAGCGGTGCGGCTTCTGACTTTGCAGCTTCTTCTATCGTAATGTTAGCGTCTGCTTTCGGTATTCCGTTAAGTACAACCCACATTGTTTCTACATCTATTATGGGTGTAGGTACTGCAATTAAGGGTTCGGGTGTTAAAACAAACGTTATAGGAAATATTGTTACGGCTTGGGTTTTAACTATTCCTTGCTGCGTGTTACTTTCTATAATAATATATTCGGTACTGAAACATGTTCCTCACTAGTGAAAGGATATTATTATGGCATTAAGATCAATTCAATATAAAACTCACGGCACATGTTGTGCATTAATGAATGTTGTTCTGGATGATAACAAAATATATAATGTTGAATTCTACGGAGGCTGCGGAGGAAATCTTCAAGGCATAAAGCAACTTATAATCGGCATGGAAATTGACGATGTTATAAAAAAGCTGAAAGGTATTGATTGCGGCGGAAAAGGTACAAGCTGCCCTGATCAATTGGCAAATTGCCTTATAGAATTTAAAAAGAGCATGGAAGTTAAATCTTAATAATTAGTAAAAACATATATTTTCTATTATAATAATATATAGAAAAGAGGATTATTTGACGTGGCTATAGAATTAGATAATAAACAAGGGCTTATAGCAGGGGACGGCGAACTTCCTGTTGAACTCGCAAAAAACGCAAAAGAAAACGGGTTTGAGGTTGTTTGCATTTCTCTAAGCGGTGATAACAAAAATGAATTAAGAAAATATTGTTCTAAAGTGTATGATTATGCACCCGGAGAACTTTTAAAAATAAAAAAAGCATTGGAAGATGAAAACATTCATCAACTTACTTTTATCGGGAAAGTTTCAAAAACGTTAATCGTAAAACGTCCTAAATTGGATTCTTTGGCGGTTTCATTTATGAAGCAAGCTAAAAGATTGAATGATGACGCTATTATGTTATTTTTGGTTGATGAACTTGCTAAAATCGGCATAACGGTTTTAGATCAAACTATTTTTATCAAAAATCTAATGGTTCCTCCCGGGGTTCTTGGCAGTGTAAAGCCGACAGAATCTCAATTATCCGATGTTGATTACGGATTTAAAATTGCTAAAGAAATGGGTTCGCTGGATATAGGGCAATCGGTTGTAATAAAAGATCGTATGATAATGGCTATTGAAGCAATTGAAGGGACGGACAGATGTATAAAAAGAGGCTGCAAACTCGGCAAATGCGATGCAATTATTGTAAAAGTTTCAAAACCGAAACAGGATAAACGTTTTGATATTCCTGCATTTGGCTTAAAAACATTAAAAATGATGAAAAACTATAAAGCAAAATTAATTGCAGTTGAAGCAAACGAAACAATTTTGGTTGATGCGAAAAAAACAATCGAATATGCGGATAAGAACAATATTGTAATAATGGCTGTATGAAGAAATTATTTATTATAACAGGTGAATATTCAGGGGATAAACACGCAGCAGATGTTGTAAAAGAACTGAGAAAAATCAATTCTGATATGCAAATCGAGGCAGTTGGCGGAGTTAACCTTGCAAATGCAGGTGTTAAGTTATTTTGTGATCATTCCAAAATGTCTGCTATGGGGTTTAGTTTACAAATCGTTTTAAATCATTTAACACTTGGAAAACGTATTGCAAAATATCTAAAAGAAGAATATAAGCCTGATATGGTGCTAATGATAGATTATGGCGGTTTTAACCTTAATTTATCTAAAGTCTTGTCTAAATACGGAATTAAAATATATTATTACATTCCGCCTCAAATTTGGGCTTCAAGAAAATGGCGTTTAAATACTGTTAAAAAGTGTATCAGCAAAGTTTTAACAATATTTCCGTTTGAAAAAGATATGTATGCCAAAAAAGGTATTAATGCAGAGTTTGTCGGACATCCGCTTTTAGCCGAAATGCCTGAAAAATATGACAGAAATAAATTCTTTGAAGAAAATAATTTAGATAAAAATAAAAAGCTCGTTTCAATTTTTCCGGGGTCAAGGGTATTTGAAATAAATAATCTTTTAAAATTATTTTTAGATTCAGCAAGAATGATAAAAGAAAAAGATAGTAATGTTCAATTTACATTGGCACAAGCTCCAAATATAAAGGATTCTTTGATTAATCCTGCGATTAATGAGTATAAAGATTTAGATATAAAAATAATCAAAAATGCAAATTATCAATTATTATCGGTGTCAGATTCACTTATACTTGCTTCGGGAACAGTCGCTTTAGAAGCCGCAATTTATGAAACGCCAATGATTATAAGCTATAAAGGACCATGGATTTTATATTTAATCTACCTTTTGGTACGTTGCATAAAAAGAGTTTCACTGCCAAATATAATTATGGATAAAGATATAGTTCCGGAGCTTGTTCAAACAAAAGCAAAACCTCAAATAATATCTTCCGTGATTTTAAAAATTTTAAGTGATAAAGATTTTCGTAACAATATGATAACTTCATTAGCTGATGTTAAGCAAAATCTAAAAACATCCGGAGCTGCACAAAAAGTCGCAAAAGAAATATCTGACAATATTTGAGCTTAATAAAATTTTAATTTCTATTGATTAAAACCTAAAATATGTTAAGATATCTTTGTAAACTTATATTAAATTACGCAAAAATTTTATTTTATAGGTTTTAAGATTTCGTGTCTGGGATTATTTAAATGCAAAAAAATAATAATAATACTGATATAAATAATAAAAGCTCTCTCTCTCCCACAAAAAGTACAACAACAAACCCAATGGATAATTCATCCGGCATTGTTGCTAAGATTAACGTACTTGGGAACGGAATGACTTCAATCAAAATGCCTCACATTAATATGCAAAGTGAGAAAAGTTTTGGCGTTGTTGATTATCCTGCATTTATTAATGAAATGAATGAAACAGTAAGAAACTATAATACAGATTCAAAAGATATTTTAAATTCATTCCATAATTTATTCGTAAACAGATTAAACTCAATTTATTCCGGAATCGGAATTATTAATAATAAGTCAAATACAATTGAGGTAAAGGTTTTAGACAGAAATTCAAATGTCTATTCTTATAAACTTTTTAAAACAGATTCTAATAATGAAATTGTAAGAGCATTAATTTCAGGAGAAACAACGGTTTTAAATAATTCTGATTATTTGAAAATTCCGTCATTAATAAATTCTCCGTCAGTTATTATTCCCGTAAAAATTAAAGGGAAAGATATTTGCGTTGCATTTGCAAGTGATTATAATGTTCAATCACACGTCAATTTGTATCAAATGGCGGCTACAACTTTAGGGCTTTTAATTAATAATTTGTTATTATATGAGAAAGTAACGCAAAATTTCTGCATTGACAGCTTAACAAACTTGTATTCGCACAGAAGATTTCATGAGTTGTTAACAGAAAATTTGCAAACTGCAAAAAATGATAACTCAAAAGTTTCAGTGTTGATTTTTGACATTAATGATATGGGACAAATTAACAGAGAATACGGACATTCAAAAGGTGACGAAGTAATTAAAGTTGTCGCAAACAAGATTAATGAAAACATCAAAAAACAAGATGTTGCCGCAAGATATGGCGGTGACAAAATTTCCGTAATTTTAAAAGGAAAAGATTCAAAAGAAGCAAAATATATTGCTGAATATTTGACGTATTCACTTTCTTGCTGTCTTGTTGACGATATCGGACCTGTAAATAAAATTTCAGTAGGTATTGCAACTTACCCTGACGATTCAAAAGATAAGGATAAATTGCTTATTTTGGCAGAACAGGCGGTTCTTGTTTCTAAAACAAAAGGTTATAAGAACGGAATATCAACTATTGTTTCTCCTCAAGATATGGATTTTTGGGATGATTCGGCTCTTAACTCTTTTGCTGCCGTTATGGCAAAAAGACATTCTCAAATCGGAATTAATTTTGAAGAAACACTCGTTGACCAACTTCAAAATAAAAATATTTTATCTCAAAACCACTTGATTGAACTTGTAAAATCATTGGCAACGACAATTGATGCTAAGGATAAATACACAAAAGACCATTCATCCTCTGTTTCAAGGTATTCTGTTGCTTTAGCAAAAGCAATCAATTTACCTAAAAAAGAAGTTGAACGTATTAAACTGGGTGCATTGCTTCACGATATCGGGAAAATCGGAATTCCTGAGGACGTATTAACTAAACCGTCACAATTGACGGATGAAGAATTTAAAATTATTCAACAGCACCCGACAATCGGTGTACAAAAGATTTTGGAACCGAACCCGTCATTGCATGATTTAATTCCGATTGTAAAATATCACCATGAACAGTGGAATGGAAAGGGGTATCCTGAAGGGTTAAAGGGTGAAGAAATTCCGCTTGCTGCAAGAATTGTAGCAATTGCAGATACTTATCATGCTTTAATTAGCGATAGGCCATACAGAAAAGGATTAAGCATAGAAAAAGCCTGCAAAATTCTTGAAGAGGGTGCAGGTATCCAGTGGGATAAAGAATTAATCAGACAATTTGTTGCAATTGCCCCATCTTTAGCTACAATGATTTAGTACTACGTGTATTTCGCCTGTTTCTGTAATATTTGCTGAATAGTCTTGAGTTATCTTCTCTATTTGTTTTCTCCTCCTGAATTTTATCCGAATGAAGAATTGAAAGAAAACGGTGGATTATCCGTAAAGGGTTTATTATACAGATAAAAATTTATTTAATCATTTAATATTTTTACTGTTGAACTTGTAAAATAGTTGTTATAACTGTCTGTCGGGACTACAGGTTGAGAGGGCGGGTAAATCATTGGTGCTGATACCGTATTATTCGGATAAAAATGCGGCGGTGTATGCATTGGATTATGGCAGCAATGCGGATAGAAATTGTCGTGGTAATTATTATACGGATATTGAGGATGGAATCTGCGGTTAAATCTGTTATGGTATCGGTTATTAAATCCGTTGTTATATTTCGTTGTATACCTGCGTGGGTAGTTACTTCCGTAATAATTGTTGTATCCGTTTGAATAATTTCCGCTATAGCTTCCATCCCCGTACATTGGCGGTATAAACCCCGTCATTGTACCAAGGTCTGTTATGTCAGAGGTAATATTATTCCAAAAGTTTTTGAAATTACTTTTCTTTTTTTGTTTTGGAATTTCAGAATTTTGTGGAGTGTTAAATTCGTAATTATTGGAGTTTGACATTCTGACAATCATTTCTATTCTTTTATCAATATCTCCCGATTGTGTCATCCCGAATAAATCGTTTTCCAATCTTGAAAGTCTGGATGACAAGCTATCATTCTCGTAACTTTCTCCATATTTTTGATATTCGATTAAGGATAAATTCTCCTCGGAGTAACCGTACCCTGCTACATTAATAAGAAGTATACACATAGATAAAAGAATAATTTTTTTTAGCATTACTTTCTCCCCTATACAACTTATAAAGAAGAATAAATTTTGGTTATATCCCTTTGAATATAAAAAAGTATTATTCTAAATTTTTCAGAATAAATAAGGTTTCATTTACGTTATTGAGCAGATTATCTAATTTGTCTTTCAAATTTTCTTTAGTATAAACATTTTTTGACGAGGTATAAGGCAAATATTTTTGAACAACAAGTCCTTGAGTTCTAAAGTTTGCAACTTCTCTTGCTTCGGCGGAAATATTAATCAGCCTTGCATAAGAAATATAGTTGCTTTCAGGTTTATCTTTATACTCAATTCTTATATATTCAACGTTATCAATTAAATTACTTACAATTGCATTAAATATTTGAATATTTTGTTCTGTATTAAGGCATTTCCTTAATTTTTCAAGAATAATTATAACAGAATTAACATCTTTAAAATATTGCGGAGTCTTATCTTTTTTAATGATAATATCAACATAAGAGTCATTATCTCTCGGTATCGGCTTTAATTTTTCCGCATTTTGTTTATCCAGTTCCTCAACGCTAAATGGAGCGGTTGTCTTTTCGGAAATATCTTTTCTCAAATAGCTGAATTCCGCTTCAATATTCGGCAGTGTCCCCACATAACCTGCACCTGTTGTAATCAAAACTATGATAAGCATTGAAAAACTAAGTAAAATCTTTTTCATAATTCTATTATACTTATATTTTTTATAAAGTGAACAGTCGGGAATAATTATTTTAAATATCCATAGTTCCCGTGAAAGAGTAATCTGCTCTGCCTGTCATATATATGTTATAATCCGTATTTTCTTTTGTGCCTTGCCATTCGATTAAAAGCTGTCCTCCGGGGAGATTTACTTTAACCTGACCGTCACATAAGTCGTTTAAGATTGCTGAGACGACACTTGCACAAGCACCTGTTCCGCAAGCAAGCGTAATTGCACAGCCTCTTTCCCAAACATCAAGGTTTATTTCTTTCCTTGATAATATTTTTATAAATTCTACATTTGTTTTTTCGGGGAAAAGTTTATGAGTTTCGATTTCTCTGCCGTATTTTAATGCAAGAGCTTTTGTATCTTCATTTGTAATAATAACACAGTGCGGATTTCCCATGCTGACTGCATTGGCTTTGAATATTCTATCTGAAACTTCTACATTAAAATTCAAATTATTTTTTGTATTAACAGGAATTTTTTTTGTTTCAAGAATCGGTTTTGACATATTAACTCTTACTCTTCCGTCATCACAAATTTTAGGTATTATTGTTCCGGCTTTTGTTTTAACTGAAAACTCTTTTTCCCCAACCAATTTTTTATCATATACATATTTCGCAAAACATCTGATACCGTTTCCGCACATTTGAGCGATTGTTCCGTTTGAATTATAGAAAATCCAGCCGATATCAGTATTCTTTGTATCAGGGTTTATTATAATTAACCCGTCTGCACCGATTCCAAAATGGCGGTCGCATAATTTTAAAGCTAATTCGGCAGGTATTTTTTCTGTTTTTTTGTATTCGGAGTAATCTAAAATGATAAAATCATTACCTAAACCTTGCATTTTTGTAAAATTAATTGTTGTCATTTTTGTTTCTCCGATTTCTTTTTGCTTTACGTTTTTCTTTCTTACTGTCCTTCATATTTAATTGAGGTTTATAGTTTTGAGGAGTACGCAATTTGAACTCTCTTTGGTCGTAAGATTTATTGAATACTCTTGTTGAAACAGCATCAATATAGTCATCTTTAAAGTGTGCATAATCAAACAAAATTGCACCTTGAGCTTTATATTCTCTTGTTTTTTGAATTTGAACAAGTAAATCTTCAAAAGCTCCGTTCATAAACGGTACAAACAGCCCCGGATATATTTTGGTTGTCGGGCTTGTATTCTTTATTACATCTTTGATTAGTAAATCAGATGTGTTTTTATCGCAAGTCAAAATTAGCGGGGTAATTCCATCAACATAATTGTTTACTGACCACATTTTCCAGTTTTGCATTTTTGTTTGTATGCTTTTCTTCAGGTCAGGAAAAATAACCGCCGTTAAAAGAACTGACGATGACTGCGTGATTTTTTTTACGGATTGAATAAATTCAGTTACTTGATTTTGTCTATATAATGCCCATAGTTCCCATTCACCGGTTCCGTATTTAATATCTATTGGGTCTATATTGTAGATTGACTTAAATTCTCCCCTTGCAAAAGGAGTATAGCCCCAATTTGCTGATGTATAAGAAGAGTAATTTGCATCTACGGTTTGAGGATATCTGATATAATCAAGGTTTATGCCGTCAGGCTTATATTTTGAAACTATTTCAGACACAATTTCGAGTAAGTATTCCTGTACTGCAGTATTTGCAGGATCAAGAAAGTATCCGTTATGTTCGGATAATGACGGTTGCGGCTCGTTATTATCATAGTTTGAAAGTCTGCGGTTTGCCCAATCGGGATGAACACTTAATACATGGTTAGGTGTTGTTTTAGGATTGTCGTTACCTACATAAAAAGATTCAAACCAAATATGAACTTTCATATTATGTTTGTGTGCTTCATTTACCCATACCTCAAGCGGGTCAAACCCTGAAAATTCTTTTCTTTGCGAAATTACTCCTTGCTTTTTTAAATATTCGCTGGGATAAATAGTTTTTCCGTGGAAGTATGTTTCCAAAAATATATCTGTTATTCCTGCGGAATTTAAGCGTTCTACAGTTTTTGTTATATCGTCAGAGGTAGTTTCAACAGGACGAAGCCAAACGCCTTTTAATTCTTTGTCATAGTATGGAATTGCATTTTTTATTGCGGAATTTAAACTTTCCATAGCTTGAGTAATGAGAACCTGTGTTTTTTCGGGCTTTTTCTCTGCTTTGCGTAAATAATCTTTTGCTTCTTCTAAGTAATTGCTTGCTTTTTTATCATTGTAAAGAATATCAATACGTTTATAATAGTCAATGAGTTCATTTGCCTCTTTTAGCTTTTCTTTTGCGGCAAATATAAGACTTGACGGAGTTAAATATACTCTTAAATTCTTGTCTTGCACATCTATATAAACTTTTGAACCTACCTGCAAATTTTGTTTAATCCATGTTTTTGCACTTCCGTGTCCGGATATAACAAAGCCGTTTTGAGGAATGATTGAATCAGCCCCGTTTAAGCGAACAACCATATTATTTTCAACAATGGCTTCAGTTCCGAATTCGTTAGTGCCTGTTCTTTCTCCAAATAGAGGCGTGTAAACAATAAGCTGATTAGGTCCTCTTAACCCCGGATAGGAAGAATATCCCGTTCCTTGACGTTGAGGGTCAATTGTATAAAAGTTACGTTGAGTTTCTTTATAGATAATTTCATCCGGAATAGATGAGCCTGCATTAAGTATTGTAAAACTAAATACTTTATCGCTTAATTCGAACGGATTATTGTTTACTGCTATAACTTTTTTTTGTTTTAGCTTTGGTACAATTGCACTTTGCTCTTTTATCGGGGTTGTTTTTTGCAAATTATTTAAGTTTTGCAACTTTTTTTCAGCGTTTTTTATATCATTAGCATTTGTTACATTTAGTCGCAAGTTATCCTTCAGCACTTCATCGGTATTTTGTGCATAGGACGATTGAAAAACAAGTGTAAATAAAAATGCTATCCCCAATAATTTTTTCATAAAATAAGTATAGTAAAAAACCAATCATTTGTTAAGAGTTTTCTTGAAAAACATAATTAAAAAATAATTAAAAATTACAGAAAAGAGTGTTTTTTATATTATTATTATAACTAAGGAGAACTATGTATGGAATATAAAGATTATTATAAAATTCTCGGTGTAGATAGAGATGCTACAGAAGCAAAAATTAAGTCTGCATACAGAAAATTGGCAAGACAATATCACCCTGATGTAAATAAAGCACCTGATGCCGTTCAAAAATTCAAAGATATAAATGAGGCTTATGAAGTTCTTTCGGATAAAGAAAAGAAAAGCAGATATGATAGTTTAGGTGCTAACTGGCAGCAAGGTGCAAACTTTACCCCGCCTCCGGGATTTGAGGGATTTAATTTCGGTCAGGGCGGATTTTCGCAAGAATTTCAAGAAGGCGGAGATTTTTCTGATTTCTTTAGTTCTATTTTTGGAGATTTAATGGGCGGTGCAAGAACCTCTCAAAGAACTTCAAGAAGAGGCGGAGGACAGAGTTTTTCTTATGAAGATTTATTCTCAGGTACTCAAGGCGGAGGCTTCTCTCAAAGAACCGCTCAAAGACAACAAGCTGCTGCTGAAAATCTTGATGTTACGCAAGACTTAAATGTTACTGCAAAAGATTTATTCAGTGATAAACCGATAAGTGTAAAAATGAATACCGTAGAAAAATGTACAAAATGCAGCGGTAACGGTTATTGCAGTGAATGTGGCGGGACAGGAATTGTTACAAAAACGAGAAGTTTAACCGTAAAAATTCCAAAAGGAATAAAAGAAGGACAAAAAATCAGACTTAAAGGTGAAGGTAAAATTGACCAATACGGAAGAAAAGGCGATTTATACTTCACAATCAGGTTTAAAGATAAAGAATACACTTTAGACGGTGAAGATTTAACTAAAAGTGTTGAAATAACTCCTTCGGAAGCTGTTCTTGGCTGTAAAAAAGATATTTCAACTTTGCATGGAACAATCGGTATAAAAATTCCTCCCGAAACAAGAAGCGGAAAAACTTTAAGATTAAAAGAGCTTGGGCTGCCGAAAAAATCAGGCGGGTTTGGTAATTTAAACGTAAAAGCAGTTATCAATATACCGGAAAATTTATCTCAAAAACAAAAAGATTTATATAAAAAACTTTCTGAGTTAGAATAATCGGCAATTCTTTCTTTTAGCATTTTTTATGGAAGTGTTATGAATATTTTGCAAATTTATTCAAATTTAGTTATCTGAGTTCGTTAGTAGTTTTAAAATGTATTTTAGCTACTTCATTCAGTCTTTCAAATGAATATTTTTTTACAAATTCTTTTGCTTGTTGAACAACCTTATCGGAAGCTCCTTTTGACATAGTAAGTTCATATTTAGCTTCCATATCTGCCATTCTTTTTACAAATTCCGCTCTTGCAATAACTGACGCACATGCAACCGCAATATCAGCTTCTGCTCTAACCATTTGATTTAAGATTATGCTTCTTCCTTTTTGCATAAGTGCATTTTTAATTAAACTTTCATCTCCGAATTTATCTGCCAGTGCATATTCACAAGGGGATTTTTCTAAAATATTTTCGATTGCTCTGGCATGTCCCCATGCCAAAAGTTTGTTTAAATTTTTAAATTTATTATATAGTTCGTTATATTTAACGGAAGTCATAATTACAACCGAGTGAACCGCATTTGCTTTTATTATGTTTGCCAGTTGTAAAATTTTTTTATCATCCAGTTTTTTACTGTCTTTTACCCCTAAATCAATAAATTTTTGTTTGTTTTCCGAATTTACTTGAACCCCTGCAACTACCAACGGACCAAAGAAATCTCCTTTCCCTGATTCATCTGTACCGATATATTTTTCTGCACTCATAAGAATTTCTTCTTTTTTCTCGGAACAAGAACTTTTTCCTAAAATTTCATTTACTTTTGAAGCTATATCACTTACATTTTTCCCTTGAATCAGCAGCTTTCCGCTTGTATAATAAATGGCTTGAAAAGCGGAAGTTTTAGCTCTCCAAGCGGAATATTGCACAGAATCAAAAGTTGCACCTGAGTTTGCCAAAAATGATTTTATTTCTTCCGCTTGTTTTTGTGTTATTTTTTCAGAAAATGTATTCATATACTATAAAATATCATAATTAAGGATATTTTTAAAAGGTTTTATTTAAAATCTTCCGGCTCCTTTGGAAAATTTAACTCCGAGAATAATTTTACAGCTTCATACACTTTTCCGTTCGGGCTGTTTATTATATCCCTTTGTTCTGATGATAAATACAAAATCGGAGTACTCGGAAACAATTTTTTTATTTTATCCGTTCCGATATTAAACGTTATTATAATTACGTCAGGTTTTGCTTTTAGGATATATTCAAGTGTTATTGCAGGGTACGGATAATTTATATCGGCAGTAACAGACGTATGACCTGATTTTTCAATTAAATCATTTATAAAACTGCCTTTCCCGACAGTAATCAACGGCTCATTTTGTACTATATACAATATTCGTTTAGGATTATTTGTTTTGTATTTTTCTATTTTTTGGGATATATCACTAATTAGTTTTTCCGCATTTTCTTCTCTATTCGTGTACTTTGCAACAGTCCTGATTCCTTCATAAATATCCTCAACGGAAGTAAAATCAAAATAAACAGGTTTTGTTTTCGTTAATGCAATTTCACTTAACATAGGTTGAGCGGATTTCATTGCAAATATATAATCAGGATGTAACTTCACAAGCATTTCAGCATTGACAAAGTAATTATCTCCAATAACAGGTCGTGATTTATCAATTGAAAATTTCTTACAGTTTGCCGATATTGCAACTAAATTATCTTGTGCATTTAAGTCATATATTATCCCCGTCGGAACGGGAGAAAGGCTTGCATAAGTCGATGCAAATGCCTTTGTAGAAAATAACAATAGCAAAATGCTAATTAAATATTTGAATATGGAAATATTCATCGCTGTTTATAACCCTAAATTTTATACCGAAAATTTCATTCAAAACTTCTTCCGTAAAGAACATATTTCGTTCTGATTGGATGATTTTTCCGGATTTTGTTAATCCGATAAAGTAATCGCCATAACTT
>CAYYPD010000046.1:0-14604 GCA_964473445.1 uncultured Muribaculaceae bacterium | reverse complement strand
ATCATATCAAAAATATTAAACTCCAATCCGGTAAAATTATTACCTTTTAAACATATTTTATATAAATTAATCATACAGAAGAAGTTTATTAACTGCATTAATATAGGAATAAAAACATTTAAAAACTTTGTGTATTTTCTATCTTTAAAATATTTAAAAACTAATTCAAATATAAAGAAAACAGATAAAACAATATAAAATATCCACATTAAGGAATGAGTCTGAGATAATAATATTAAACAGATCGAGTATTGATACGGCTTTTTATCTCTGTCTTTATATAAATATGCCAACCAAAATAAAATAGGAGGAACTAAAGAATAATTTCTTGCGACGACGGGCAGATAATATAATATACTGGAAGAAAATAACAGTATAAATTTAAAAAATTTATTAAATGGAGATTTGAAAAGAATAAATATAACTCCGATTAAACCCGCAATAGCACTGATAGTCTGCATAAATTCCGCAGCAAATATGCTTTTTGAAAAAGGGAATAACAACAAATACCATAAAAAAGGATGTCCGTCACTAATTATAGTAGTTATTATGTCACTATCCCTCAAAATTAAAATCGGTCTTACTTCATCTCTCCAAACTTCATGATGGGTAATCCCCAAAATTACAATTACTAACCATAAAAGCAACAATAATAAGTTGTATTTGTTATTTATTATAAATTTTTTTAAGTCAATTTGCACTTTATAAATTATTAATTACCTCTTGTGTGAATTCTTGTGTTGTTGCGATTCCGCCAAGGTCGTAAGTCAAGTGTTTATGTTCTTTTATTGTTTTAAATAATGCATTTTCTATTTTTTCTGCAACATCATTTTGGTTAATATATTTAAGCATTTCAGTTGCTGACAATAGTAGTGCGGTTGGGTTTGCTTTATTTTGACCCTTTATATCAGGGGCACTACCATGGACAGGTTCAAATACTGCTGCATTAAGTCCTATGTTAGCACCTCTTGCGATCCCTAAACCGCCTGTTAAACCTGCACACAAATCCGAAACTATGTCGCCATAAAGGTTTGGCAGTACAAGTACATCAAATTGTTCAGGATTTTGAACAAGTTGCATGCAAAGATTATCAACTAAAATTTCTTTATATTCAATTTGCGGATATTTTTGAGCAATTTCTCTTGCACAGTTTAAAAATAAACCGTCTGTTAATTTACATATATTTGCTTTTGAAACAGCAGTAACTAATTTCCTGCCGCTTTTTACGGCATATTCAAATGCAAACTCGGCAATTCTCATTGAGGCTTTTCTTGTTATGATTTTTATTGATTCAGCCGTATCGTCATCTATTTGTCTTTCAATGCCGGCATATAAATCTTCTGTATTTTCTCTGACAATAACTAAATCAACATTGTCAAAACGGGTTTTTATTCCGTCAATATTCTTACAAGGTCTTAAATTAGCATATAAATCAAGAGATTTTCTTAATGCTACATTTACGCTTCTAAACCCCTTTCCTATCGGAGTTGTAACAGGAGCTTTCAGAGCGACCTTGTTTCTCTTTATCGAGTCAATTACTCTATCAGGAAGCGGTGAGCCCTCTTTTTCAATAACATCCGTACCTGCAGGTTGAATATCCCATTCTATTTTTGCACCTGCTTTTTCTAAAATTTCAACAACTGATTGTGTTATTTCAGGGCCTATCCCGTCCCCCGGGATTAAAGTAACTGTCTGCATATTCTCTCCTATACCAAATCAAAATCGCCGTGTTTTTTTATATGTTCTATTAAACCGCCCTCATTTAGCAGTTTTATCATAACATCAGGTAACGGCATAATCGGAAGAGTTATATTTTTTGTAATATCTTTTACATAACCTTCTTTTATGTCGATTTCAAGTTTATCACCCGCATCAATTTTATCTGTATCGCATTCAATCAGCAACAAACCGATATTTATCGCATTACGATAAAAAATTCTTGCAAAACTTTTTGCCAAAACAGCCCCTACTCCTGAAATTTTAATTATTTGAGGAGCGTGTTCTCTTGAGGAACCTAATCCAAAATTATTTCCGGCTACTACAAAATCACCTTTTTTCATCTTTGAAGCAAATTCCGGATCTGCATCCTCTAATACGTGTTTTGCCAATTCAGGAAGATTTGAACGTAAATGAAATAATCTTCCGGGAGCTATATGGTCTGTAGATATATCATCACCGAATTTAAACGCATTTCCTTTTAATAACATTATAAAATCTCCCTTACGTCAGCTATATAACCTTTAATTGCACTGTATGCAGCAGTTGCAGGTGATGAAAGATAAATAAATCCTTCCGTATTACCCATTCTGCCCCTGAAGTTTCTGTTTTGAGTAGCAAGACAAACTTCTTCGTCGCCTAAAATACCTGCGTGAACTCCAACACAAGCTCCACACCCTGATGTTACGATTGCAGCACCTGCTTCTACAAAAATTTCAATTAATCCTTCCTGCAACGCTTCCAAGAAAACTTTTCTTGAAGCCGGAGCAACAAGCAATCTAACGTCTTTATTTACTTTTTTACCTTTTAATATACCTGCGGCAATTCTTAAATCTTCTATTCTGCCGTTTGTACAAGTACCTATATATACTTGATTTACAACAATTTTATCTGTTTCATCGATAGTTTTTGTATTATCGACGGTATGAGGACAGGAAATTGTCGGTTTTAAATCATTTAAGTTAATGTTTATGACTCTTTCATAGACGGCATCTTCGTCAGCTTTAATTTCTTTATATTTATCTTCCCTGCCGTGTTCTTTTAAATATTCGTATGTTTTTTCGTCGGTTTCAAATAACCCGACTTTTGCTCCTGCTTCAACAGCCATATTTGAAATTGTAAAACGATCTGCCATTGAAAGGTTTTTTACGGCACTTCCCGAAAATTCCAATGCTTTATAAGTAGCACCATCAGCGCCTATTAATCCGATAAGATGTAAAATTAAGTCTTTTGCATATACACCTTTTGGGAAACTTCCTTCAAGTACAATTTTAAAGGTAGGTGGAACTTTTAGCCAAGTTTTTCCTAATGCCATAACAACTGCTATATCTGTTGAGCCTACACCTGTTGCAAAAGCCCCTAACGCACCGGATGTACAAGTATGAGAATCCGCACCCAACAATGTTTCTCCGGGGTTTACAAAACTTTCAACAAGCCTTTGATGACAAACTCCATCTCCAACTTCCGATAAAACCGCACCATATTCTTTTGCAAAATCTCTTAATACAGTGTGAGTATTTGATAATTCTTTTCTCGGACTTGGGGCTGCGTGATCTATAAATAAAATTGTCCTTTCGGGATTATTCAATTTTGTCTTGTTCATTTTTTTGAACTCATTTACAGCAAGAGGTCCTGTTCCGTCTTGAACCATTACTACATCAATATTTGAAATTATTAATTCGCCCGGAGTTACCTTTTTTCCTGCGTGAGCCGAGAGAATTTTTTCTGCGATAGTTTGTCCCATGATATCTCCTATACAAATAAGTGCGGGTGTGTAATAAAGTTGTTATCAACCCTCTTTTTCAGATTTCCTGTCGGCATGTAATAAGGAGTTACTGTCATTATTTTTGCCGCAATATCAGGATAGTAATATATAAATTTTAATTCACTTTGTGTTAAAGGCTTTTGAGTGTGAACATTTGCGTAACGAGCAAGCTCCAAAATGTTTCTTGCTTCATCTTCGTCTTGGAATTCTATTTCCATTTTTTCATAAACATTTCTGAATCCTTTAATTCCGCCATATTCACCTGTTGTAATCATTCTGCCCGTTTCAACAATTTCAGGTTCGCCTCTGCCAAGTTCTTCATAATTATAAAGTTCATAATTTAATCTGTCCTTTAAAGCTCCATCGGCGTGGATACCTGACTCGTGTGCAAATGCGTTAGCCCCTGTTGCAGGCTGATTTATCGGAATCGGTACATTAAATGCATAAGAAGCATATTTTGCCAATTTCCAAGTTTTTGATAAATCTATATTCGGGTCAATTTCATATCTGTCGTGCATTCCGCTGGATTTTAAAACTCCAAGCAGGCATGATATAAGGTCTGCGTTTCCTGCCCTTTCACCCATACCGTTGATTGCGGTATTAATATAAGCATTTACACCTGCATCAATGGCAGCTTTTGCACCCATTATAGAGTTTCCTACCGCCATACCCAAATCGTTGTGGTAGTGTAATTCAATATCCATTTTTGTTGCTTGTGCAATTTTAGAAATTCTTTCATAAGCACTTATCGGATCTTCATATCCGAGTGTATCACAATATCTGAAACGTTTTGCACCATGTTTTTTTACTTCGGTTGCAATTTCTATCAAATATTCAATATCACTTCTTGAAGCATCTTCTGCATTAACACCTATTAATTGAGCACCGCATGTAACCGCAGTATCAACAGCCTTTATTGTTGATTTAATAATGTCATCTTTTGTTTTCTTTCCTCCAAACTTACCTTTAATCATTTGATCGGAAGTAGAAACGGACAAATTAACATTTTTTAATCTCGGAACATTTTGAAATGACAGTAAAACATCTTGTTCAATAGCTCTCATCCAGCCGGAAAGTTTTGTTTTTGTTATAACCCCTCTGTCAACAAGCTCTAAATTGCCGTTTAAATAATTAATTTCGTGTTTTGTTGTAGGAAATCCGAATTCGGATTGTGTGATTCCTATATTATCCAACATTAAGTTAATCATTGTTTTTTCAAGTTTAGCAAGACCTAATCTTGAAGTTTGAACGCCATCTCTGTTAGTAACGTCAACGAAATAGATGTAATTTTTCGGCATACTTAATTCCTTTTTATACAAATTTAATTATAATTATAACATATATACAAAGTTGCTTTATATATATTTAATATGGCTATACTTTGCTTAGTAAATATTCATTTTGTATCTTGCTAATTTTTTCATAAATAGCTGAATTTTCAGGAATCGGAATATTGTATTTCTTACCGAGTTCTATAATTTTTCCTGCAAAAATATCAACTTCCGTATTTTTTTTTGCCATGACATCTTGCAGCATAGAAGGCAGAGCATCCTCTAAATCAACAAGTAAAAATTTAAGAGCTTCATCATTGATTTTTTGATAATTCTTTATTCCTCTTGCCTTTGCAATTTCTTTTACTTCGCCGATTAAATTCTTTAATTTTAAAACAAGTTTTTCATCTTTTTTTACTTCTTTTAAAGAAATATTTTCAGTTGCACAAATTTGATTAATTCCGACATTAATCATAAACTTTTTCCAATATTCTTCAAGCATGTTACTTGGAATTTGATAGTGAACACCTGTTATATCAAAGAATTCTGATATTATAGGCATTATATTTTTATCAGTGTGTTCTCCTGCTCCCATTACAATATTGTAAATACCGCATTGAGTAATACTTCTGCCTTGTCTGATTCCGGATTCGCCAATATAGAACGCAAGCGGAATATTTTTTGCATTATAAACTTCCGCAATTTCTTCCTCAGAACCGATTCCGTTTAATAAAGAAATTATAATTGTATCTTCCGTAACAAAATTCTTTAATTCCTTTATTGCGGTTTTGAGTCCGTCATGCTTTGTTGCAATTATTACTAAATCAGCTTTAAAATTGGTTTCATCAGGGGTTATATAATTAAAGTCATACTCTTTTCCGTTAAATATTGTGGGGTTTTCTTTATAACGTTTAAGTCTTGCCTCATCAACCAATATTTTAAATTTGTCACCGATACTTTCAAAAATCGGCACGGCACAAACACATCCTATGCTTCCTAATCCGCATAATACTACGTTATTAATGTTTTTCATATTGATCTTCTTTCGGTTAATTACTTAGTGCTTTGTATTTTAATTTAATTATACTTTATTTTATTTTTGTACTCTTCATACGTCATGTTAGAAATTGTACCTCTTATAAATCCGATTGCAAAAACAATTATAAGAAATATTAAGTCAGTAAAAATTGCAAGCTGTTGAAGTACTTCAAGAGGAAGAGCAGCACCAATTTTAAAGAAAGGTAATACTAAAATTGCTAATTGAAATGCTATACAAAATGATAGAATTCCCGAAACAGATTTGTATTTATTATTTCTTCTGTCACCTGCTATATCAAAAAGCCTTCTGTCTATCAAAGAGAAAAATGTAACAAGATAAACTATATAAATAAAATACCTTATTATATCCGCTATTAGAAGATATTCTTCACTTTTTACATTCGTAAAAATATAATTATTAAAAAATACCTGTGTAACAGCAGTGATTACGCAGAGAATTATAATATTAATAAAATACCATTTTCTTCCGATTGCATTATTTGAAGCAAAAAGTCTGTCATCACTCATTTTTTACCCTCTAAACTCTTTCTTTGTGTCTTACAAATCCGATTATAATACAAAATATCAAAGACAATGGATATAACCCAAAATAAATAATTATGCTCAATAACGGAATATTAAGAATTCCCTCTAAAAAATAATACGCAAAAGGAATACATAAAAATATTGCATATAAAGTTGTCATTATGTCCTTAAACTTTTTAGAACGATTTTCTGAAATATCGACAACTCTTCTGTAAACAACTGATAATATGCAACCAAATATTATTACATATGCAAAACCAAGTATGAATGTAAATATTTCATACAACATCGATATTTGCGAATGTTTGAAAATTATTGAAAAATCAGTGTAAAACAACAGGCATGTCAATACTATAAGAATAGACATGTTTATAGCATAGTTTTTTCTGTCTATTTTCCCCGTATATGATAAAAAATTATTGTTATATTCTTCGTTCATGATTATAAGTGCTTATTAATGTTAGATACAATTGTAGATTTTGGAACGATATTTACCATTCTTTCAACTACTTCTTTTCCTTTAAATACCAACAAACAAGGGACTCCGCTTACAGAGTATTTTGTTGCGGTTTGAGTATTTTCATCAGCTTTTATTTTAACAAATTTAGCTTTCCCTGCAAATTCTTCAGCAATTTCATCCAGCAGGGGAGATAATTTTCTGCAAGGACCACACCAAGTAGCCCAAAAATCAACAAGAGTAATTTGATTATCATTGAGAACTTCTTTTTCAAAATTTTCATCTGTAATTTCTAAAACATGCGACATGATACATCTCCTAATTAAATAATATATATTAAATCACTTTAAGAAATAAAAAAGTAATCAATTTTCTATTGATAAATAGTATATGAAAAAACCGAAAATGTCTATAATTTTAGTAAAAAATAAAATTTGAATAAAAAAAATAATAAATTTCTCTTGACATTCAGTTTTGTCCTTTATATCATAAAATTGTGCATAAGCGATATGCCGGTGTAGCTCAACGGTAGAGCAACGGTTTTGTAAACCGTAGGTTGTAGGTTCGATTCCTATCACCGGCTATTTAAAATAATTGAACATTTAAAATTCAATAAAAACAAAAAATGGGTAGGTGGCCGAGTGGCTAAAGGCGACAGACTGTAAATCTGTTGACGAGAGTCTACGGTGGTTCGAATCCACCCCTGCCCATTTTTTATTGAGCCCTTGTGGCGCAGAGGTAGCGCATTCCCTTGGTAAGGGAAAGGTCATGGGTTCAAGTCCCATCAAGGGCTAATTAAACAAACCTAAGTATTAAATAGGATAAAAGTACAATACAATATTAAGAAAAAGGAGTTTAAACTCATGGCACGCGAAAAGTTTGAAAGAACAAAACCGCACGTTAATATTGGTACCGTAGGACACGTTGACCACGGTAAGACAACATTAACTGCAGCAATTACATCTTGTATGGCAGCTGTTGGTAAAGCTCAAGCTAAAAAGTTTGATGAAATCGACGCAGCTCCTGAAGAAAAAGCAAGAGGTATTACAATCTCTACAGCTCACGTAGAATATGAAACAGATAAAAGACACTATGCACACGTTGACTGTCCCGGACACGCTGACTATGTTAAAAACATGATCACAGGTGCGGCTCAAATGGATGGAGCTATCTTAGTTATTGCGGCTACAGATGGTCCAATGCCTCAAACAAGAGAACATATCTTACTTGCAAGACAAGTTGGTGTACCTAAATTAGTTGTATTCTTAAACAAATGTGATATCGCTGATCCTGAATTATTAGAATTAGTTGAAATGGAAGCCAGAGAATTATTAACAAAATATGAATTTGACGGCGACAATACACCTTTCATTAAAGGTTCAGCATTAAAAGCTTTAGAAGCAGTTCAAGCTAATCCTACAATCGGTCGTGGACAAGACAAATGGGTTGATGCTATTTGGGAACTTATGGATGCAGTTGATGAATGGATTCCTACTCCTGAACGTGACGTTGACCAACCGTTCTTAATGCCGGTTGAAGACGTATTCTCTATCACTGGTCGTGGTACAGTTGCTACAGGTAGAGTTGAAAGAGGTAAAGTAAAAGTCGGACAAGAAGTTGAAATCGTTGGTTTCGGCGAAACGAAGAAAACAACCGTTACAGGTGTTGAAATGTTCAGAAAACTTCTTGACGAAGGTATCGCAGGTGATAACATCGGTGCTTTATTGAGAGGTGTGGATAAAACCGAAGTTCAAAGAGGACAAGTTATCGCAGCTCCCGGTTCAATTCACCCGCATACAAAATTCACAGCTAACGTTTACGTTTTAACAAAAGAAGAAGGAGGACGTCACACTCCATTCTTCCCAGGTTACAGACCTCAGTTCTACATCAGAACAACTGACGTAACCGGTTCAATCAAATTCGAAGGTGAAATGGTAATGCCAGGTGATAACGTAGTAATGGACGTTGAATTAATCGCTCCTGTTGCTATCGAACAAGGTATGAGATTTGCTATCAGAGAAGGCGGACGTACAGTTGGTGCCGGTGTTGTAGATAAAATTATTGAATAATAATTTTCAACTATATTTAAAAGGCCGATTCAGTAATGAGTCGGTCTTTTTGTGTTATCAGTTAATTGCTTTATATTTCTTAATATAGTATTTTAATATGTAAATTTCACACTGAAAAACTACTTTATATAAATGTAAGGTTAAGGAAAAGGTGGGGTTAGTATCAATGGAAATGTCATCAGTACAAGCAAATAGTGGTATATTTAATAAACTGAGAAGTGCTATTACGGGTCGTGATTATTATAAAACAAGTACCGGCGTAAAAATAGTTACTGATAAAAAACACGGTAAAATATATGAAGATGCTAACGGAGTTGTTATAGCTGAAGGTTTACAAAATGCAGATATTAAAGGAACAAGAAATGCAGATGATATAACTGTAAGTTCAAGTACTGTTGCAAAATTAGATTCTAAAAAGGGTGATGACGTTATCAAAATTGATAACTCAAACTTAGATGAAATTTACGGCGGACGTGGTCGTGATTTAATTCATATAAATAACTCTGTTTTAAATTATGTTCATGGCGGTTGTGGCAACGATACAATTATTGCCAATACATCAAAAATAAGGAAAATTGATGGAGGACATGGCAATGACAAAATTGAGACTAGCGGTGGATGTGTCGATGAAGTAGAAGAAGGTTCATTCTTACGTAGAGATAATATTTCAATCTGTAATAATCCGATAAACCCTGAACCATTGGATGAAACAATAGTAAAACAAGCAAGCTAATCAGAATTGTTCATGTCTTAACCCGTGTAAATTTGCTTTCTATTTATTTACTACAATAGATTAGTCTCCCCTTAAAACTTTGTACGTGCAATTAATACCATTTAAGTTATTTTGTAAAGTTTTAGAGCAATAGGTTGAATCTGCTGTAATGGAAAGCATGATTTGATTTGTACGGGTAGATTGATTTATTTATTTGTCCTTTGAGTGATTATACTTGGGTTTTACGACTGTTTTTGAGTTATACGGATAGAATGAGACTAATGGAATATTATGTACAATTTGAAATTAAAAAATCTAACATTTGGTTTGTTATTTACGTCACATTTTAATTATTTAATTGGTATAGTAAGACACAAAAGTCTGAATCAGAAGAATTGATACATCGATTTAGATTTTTTGTGTTAGTACCATATATTTTATTTTTCTTTAATTAATCTAAATCCAACATTACTGTATGCTTTGTATGGATTTCGACCTTCGGTTCTTGCTTCTGTTCTGCAACTCATTCTATGAGAGTTATAAGCTCCACCTTTTACAACTTTTGTGTCGGGGTTCGGTTTGTTGTCGTCCATTCCCAAGCATTGCCCCACATATCGATTGCACCTGATGCTGAAAGTGTTTGAGAATATGCATTTCCAGGTGTTAATCCTTTGTTTTCACCACTATTAAAATCAGCATCTTTTGGCATGTGACCAGCAGCAAACTCCCATTCTTGTTCAGTCGGAAGCCTGTATGTTGTTCTTTCTCGTTGAGATAGCCATTTTGCATAAGCAACTGCGTCATTGTAGGATATATTTACAACAGGATAATTTCCTTTTCCTGTTGGAGGTACACTGTTTATCCAATCATTAGGTGCTTTTCTATTTGTTGCTTGAATAAATCGCGCATATTCAGTGTTTGTAACAGGAGTGTATGCAACTGTCCAGCACCAAGTACCGGTAGATAACCGTCAAGATTTTGTCTTGCGTTTGGTGTTAATCGAGAGTCTGTAAAACGGCTTAACGACTGATTAATACGATTTTCTCTGTCTCTAATCATTTCATTTACGATTTCTTGCATTTCGTCAATTTTTGAGTGTTCACGAGCAGTTTGTTTTAACTCTGCAAGTTTCGCTTTTTTACGTGCAACAACTTTGTCGTAATTAATCTCTATTTGCTTACGTAGAGCTACTTTGTTGTATTCTGATGGATTTTGTCGATATGCACGAATAAGCCCTTTTGTAATTTCGTCTAATTCAGGACGTTCTTTTTCAACTGTTGTACTATATTTGAAGGATTTAGTCTCAGGATTAATCTGTAATGAAGATGCTTGGACATAAGATATTGAGCAAATGATTAATAAAATTAATAAATATAATTTTTTTATCATTTAAAATCCTCGCTATTTAGATTTTTTTGCACCATTAACTTCACCATTTTTTAAACCATTTTTAAGTCCGTATTTCAAACCATACTTCATACCGTCTTTTTGACCGTATTTTGCTTCGTCTTTCATACCTTGTTGAGGTCCATTTTTAAGACCTTGTTTTAAACCTTGCTTTTGGCTATTTCCGGCAGTTACATTTGTGTCAGCGAAAGCAATACTAGAATTTACTCCGGCGATAACTAAACAAAAAATAAATAATGCTAAAATTTTTTTCATATAATCCTCTTTTTATTTTGTGGATATTTCAAATTAACTCTTACATAAATTATAACGAAATATTTTTTTTGAATGTTCATTTTTTTTATTGAATTGTAAATAAAGGTTAAAAGTTGAATATTTAATGAGTTTATTTAACAAAATGCTTAACTATTTGTTACAAGAAATCATTTCAAGTGTTACTTTACATCTGCACCATAAAATAAAGTTCCTTTTGCTCCCATAGGAAGGTTAGGGTGAGGTGACGGCTATTTTATTATGTCGGTTTGACACACTTTCGCAAACAAATAAAGCACTTGAGACCCTGTGACAAGTTCTAACATGTATTATTGGATTATTGACAAGTATGCAAACATATATGGAATTTTATAACTTCACTTATTGAAACAACGACAAAAGTCTGATTGTTTGAACAGATTAAGTTTAGGACTTTTATGTTCAAGGGGAAATAGCATTTTTGCAAGCCGTTATGAACCCGATGGGAATCTGCAGCAAAAGATATAATGGCAGATGAAATATAAATTTATGTACTTTCTATAAAATATCTGAGGAATGATATCATTCATATTTCGTTTGTAGTAGTATAGTTATATGGAAGAGATATTAAAACGACCTGAATTATTGCTCCCTGCAGGCAGCAAAGAGAAAATGGAATATGCAATTCAGTATGGTGCTGATGCACTTTATTTAGGAACGATTGATTTTAGTTTAAGGGCTATGAGAAAAGGTGAACTTATCACTCTTGATAATCTGAAAGAGTGTATTGATTTGGCTCATTCTTACGGGAAAAAAGTTTATTTGACTTTAAATATTTTTGCGTATGATGATGACATAAAAAAAATGCAGGAGTCAGCAGAAAAAATTAATGAGGCAAATCCTGACGCAATATTGTTCTCCGATTTTGGGGTTTACAATGTTCTTCGCAAATATATGCCTAACATTCCGTTGCATGTCAGCACACAAACTAATATTTTAAATTCGGAAGCTGTTAAATTTTGGCAAGATTTAGGAGCCGAAAGAGTTGTTCTTTCAAGAGATTTATCTTTAAAACAAATTGAAGAAATAAAGAAAAATGTACCTGATATGGAGCTTGAAGTTTTTGTGCATGGAGCTCAATGTGTTTCTTTCTCCGGAAGATGTTTGCTTAGCGACTATATGACAAAAGGCGAAAGGAAAGCTAATCACGGAAATTGCTCTCAATCATGTCGTTGGAGTTACAAACTTGTGGAAGAAACTCGTGACGGAGAGTATTATGACATTGAACAAAATGAGCGTGGTACTCACATTTTAAGTCCGAAAGATTTAGCTTTAATCAATTATTTACCGGAGTTGATTGATTTAGGTGTTGACTCATTCAAGATTGAGGGAAGAACAAAAAGTCTTTATTACGTATCAGCAGTAGCTAAAGCGTATCGAAAAGCAATTGACGATTACCTTGAAACAGGGAAAATCAATGAAGAAGAAAATTATAATGAAATAAGAAAAATAGGCAACAGAGGTTACTCTACAGGGTTTTATTTACATAAACCAGATGAAGACGGCTATAGCTATGATATTTCAAAAGGCTTGGCAGGAGCTGATTGTCTTTGTGTTTTTCTGGATAAAAAAGATGATTTATACAAAGTTTTAACAAAAAATAAATTTCTTTTGAATGATGAAATTGAAATCATTACACCTAAAGAATGCTTTAAAGCAATAGTTACAAAAATTATTGACGATAAAACCGAAGAAGAAAAAGAACTTTCAAATACAAATGATGTATCTTGGTTAAAATTGTCGGTTGAACCAAAAGATTATAAATATGCACTGGCAAGAACTATCGGAGTAAAAAACGTAAGATGATATTGAAACCTGATTATAATTTAGAATCCCTTTTTGATATTGATTTTAAAGAAATAAAATCATTGGGAGTTAATGCCGTCTTATTTGATTTAGATAGTACCGTAATGCCGTCAAAATCAGGGGAATATCCAAAAGAAGTAAAGGAATTACTTCAATCTTTAAAACAAAATTTTGTGGTTGCAATTATAAGTAATAATAAAAACAAAGATTATATCTCTAAAGTTCAAGGAATGTCTGATTTTAGTGTTATCGGAAATGCAAACAAACCGTCCCCTAAGGTTATGCAAGAATTTTTAAAATCCGTAAGCATTCAGCCGAGTGAAACTGTTGTTATTGGAGATAGACCATTAACTGACGTGCTTGCAGGTAAATTGCTCGGAGCAAAAACCATCTTGGTTGATTCCATTACCAAAGATACAGAACCGCCATTAACAAGATTTGTCAGAAAACTTGAAAGGCTTGTAATAAAGAAATAATACGGGTTTCGCAAATTTTTGTTTTCTTATTAATTTTAATACACTAATATATAGTTTACAGACGGATAGAAATTCTTATCAGTCGTTGTATCTTTTTCAAAAAGGAGATACAAATGATTAATATATTGAACGAAAAAAATTTTGAAGAAAATACAAAAAACGGTATTAAATTGATTGCATTTACTGCACCTTGGTGCGGATTTTGTCAAAAACAAAAGCCTGTACTTGAAGAGATAGCTCAAAACGATATTTGGATTGGAGATATTAATGCAGATGAAAATCCGTCATTAGTAAGACAATTTAGTATATCTGCATTCCCCTCTTTTGTATTATTAAAGGACGGAAAAACTATCGGTGAATTTGTCGGGTACAGAACAAAATATGACTTATTAAACACAGTTTTAAAGTTTATAGGTCAATAAAAAAAGTCCGAATTAAATTCGGACAATTACTTAAGAATTATAGTCGTAAGTAAATATGAAAGGAATTATTTTAGTTTCTATACCCTATTCCTGCTCTATAGCCTGACAATGTGTACATTACAGGTAATGCAGGTTCTATCCATTTAAGTCCGGATAGCAAAGAAACGGTTGCAATATCATCTGTATGAAGTCCGATGTCTAACGCCTCGGGCTTCCTTTCTCTATTAGCTTGTTCTGTTTTATCAACATTTGCTTTATTCTTTTTCTTATTGAAACACGGGTCAATAATTTTTTCGCTTATTAAATTTGCTATTTTACTGCCACCGATAATACCTGTTGTAACAATTCCGGCAGTCATTCCGATTGCTCTTGATGCTTTTGATTTAATACCGCATTTTTCCATTATACCAAGAGCTACACCTGCTCCGACATTGCACATAAATATATTTGCAAGATATTGATATGAACCCTCTTTTATTTTATCGGGAACTTTAGCTTTCCAATCTTCTTTATCTGTTGTCCTATCAGCAGCAATCCCACCTAAAATTCCGCCTACAACCGGAATAGCCCCAAATATTGATAAATAACCGATTTCGGAAAAAATGTCCTTCGCACTCATGTTTTCCGG
>CAYYPD010000045.1:0-14899 GCA_964473445.1 uncultured Muribaculaceae bacterium | reverse complement strand
TGAATATTCTTGAAAACTAAAGAAAAAATCCCCCATTACCTTTTGCAATTCGGAATCCGACGGATTCATATTGTACGCTTTTAAAACATATAATTTAGCTTCCGCTCTATCCCCTATAAGTTGAAAGGTTTCTGATAAATCCAACAAAATTCTTTTATTTTCGGGGTCATTCTCGTATTCTTTTTCAAGAATTTTTCTCGCTTCATTTAATAAATCATATTGATTTTCTTCAATTTGTGCCATTTTAGCTTTTCTCAAAAATTGTTCTGCATCTGACAGATTTGAAGCAACACAAATTTGACTTATAAAGCATGTAATAATAAGGAATAAAACTGTTTTGAGAATATACTTTTTCATAAATACCGTACTTTTATAATAACGATTTTCCGTAAATATTTCAATATTGAAAAAATCAAATAATATGACCTCAAACGCTTAATAATTGTAAAATATTTGTCTATTTATACATTCTAAACTATTATTTTAATAGGGAGATTTTAATCAGATGTCTTTTGCGTACAAAATTTTAATTCTTGATGATGAAAATACAGTAACGTCCTCGTTACGAATTTTATTAAATATAGAGGGATTTACGGATGTTGCGGTATTCAACAGCCCAACGGAAGCTATTGAGTATTTAAAAACAAATCCGAGAGACGTTATAATTTCAGACTTCAAAATGCCGCAAATGGACGGGTTAGAGTTTTTATCTCAAGCAAGAAAATTATACCCTAATGCAAGCATGATATTGTTAACAGGCTATGCAGATAAAGAAAAAGCAATAAGAGCAATTAATGAAGTCGGATTATATAAATATATTGAAAAACCTTGGGATAATGATGAACTTATTATAAATATAAAAAATGCTTATGAACGTTCTCAATTGGTATCTTCACTCGAAGAAAAAAATAAGCGGCTATCAGCATACTCATCTCACCTTGAAGAATTGGTTAAGGAAAAAACAGCTGATATTATTGAAATGAACGAACAATTATCTGCAATAATCAATAACTGTGCTGACGGAATTATTATTTTCTCCGAGGACAACAAAGTTTTGAGTGCAAATCCTGCATGCGAAACAATGTTTGGTTTATCGGAAGAAATATTTAAAAATAAACAAGCTCAAGAACTTTTTATTTCAAAAGAAGTTGACTGGGAAGATGTTTTTAAAGCAAAAGACGAAAAGTTATTAAGAGAAATAGATATTGTAAATGCGGTTAACGGGAACAAAATCCCCGTAGAATTAAGCTGTGCTTATATCCCGCCTAAAACAGAAAAGGAAAACGGTAAATATGTTTTTGTTATCAGAAACGTAAATATGCAAAAAGATATGGAACGTTTAAGAGAAGATTTTATTGCAACTTTAACTCACGATTTAAGAACTCCTTCCGTAGCTGCAATTCAAACGTTGGAATATTTCTTAAACGGCAAGCTGGGAGATTTAACGGATAAACAAAGAATGCTCTTAGAAACAATGAAAAAGAGTAATGAAGATATGTTAGGGCTTGTTAATACTCTTTTAGAGGTCTATAAATATGAAGCAGGGCATTTAAATTTGGTAAAAACACCTTTTGATTTTACAACTTTGGTTGATGAGTGCATTTCTCAAGTTGAACCTATTGCACATAAAAAAGAACAAACAATCGAAAAAAATTACAAAAACTTAGATACCGCACCGGTATTTGCTGATAGAAACGAAATCAGACGTGTTATTATAAACTTGCTCGGGAATGCGATTAAATATACTCAAAACGGTGGTTTAATACAAGTCAGAGCAGAAATAGACGGTCAAGATTTGAGATTTTCTATTAAAGACAACGGTGAGGGTATTTATAAAAAAGATATTCCTAAACTGTTTAAACGTTTTTCACAAGGAACACAAGAAAAACGCTCTATCAGTACAGGGTTGGGATTATACTTATCTAAGCAAATAATTGACGCCCACGAGGGCAAAATTTGGCTTGAAAGTGATAAAGGAAAAGGAAGTGAGTTTTTCTTTGTTCTGTTTGATTCCGTAATTTTAAAGAAAGAGGAACCTGTATGGACGGTATAAAAGTTTTACTTGTTGAAGATCATAAAATGATAAGGCTCGGTTTATCTTTAGTTTTTGAAAATACGGACGGTTTTGAGCTTATTGGTGAAGCTGAAAACGGGAAACAAGGTGTTGATATGGCACTTAAACTTAATCCTGATGTTGTTTTAATGGATATCGGATTACCTGAAATGGACGGAATTCAAGCTACAAAGTTTATAAAAAAATCAAATCCGAATATAAAAGTTCTTATCTTTACATCAAGAGAAGAAGATGATGATGTATTTGATTCTCTGTCGGCAGGAGCAGACGGATACATAATGAAAGGTGCAAATGAAGAGCAGCTTATTAGTGCAATAAAGGCGGTTTCAGAAGGTACGGCTTGGCTTGACCCTGCAATAGCAAGGCTTGTTCTTTCAAATATCAGAAGAGAACCTGTTTTGCCTGCTCAAAGACAAACATCTGCCAATAATTCAAAATCACAAAAGAATAAATACGGATTAACCAATAAAGAGCTTGAAGTATTAGCATTAATAGTCGAAGGTTTGAGTAATGAACAAATTTCTAAGCGTCTTGTTGTTACGCTTGCGACAGCAAAAGCTCACGTCCACAGTATTTTACAAAAATTGTATGTTGATAACAGAACTCAAGCAACAATACAGGCCGTAAAAGAAGGTATTGTTTAATGTTCAAATTGTTTACTTCAATATTTTTATCGGTATTTCTCTGTTCCATTCAAAATGTATTTGCAAAACAAGCTGATATTGACCCGCTGTATCTATACTCAGAGCCATTGGATTCTTCTAAAATAGAACAGAAAGTTAAAGTTAAAGACCCACGAACACTTAACGAAAAAGCCAGGGCAAAACTTCATTTAAAACCGACAAAAAAAATATATCTGCATAATATTGATAAATCAAACCAGCCTGTTACTATTGATGATTACTATAAAATGGCAGCAGACAAAAAACGCTCTGAATTTGAAATTCCCAAACCGATATTTGAGCCTGAAAAAGATATTATTCTGCCTGACCCTAAATTTCGTGTTATAAGATACAATACACCTCCGGGGCAAAGAAATTTTGACGTAACAAAACTTGTTACACAAAGAAGAGTAAGTTCTCCCGGAATTTTATCTCCCGATAAAACAAAAATGGTTTATACTCAAGCATTTTTCTATCCTCAATATAAGCAAACAGGTTGTGCAGCTTATTATATTCCCGTAAAAAATACGGAAGATGCTTATGATATTTTATACAACACAAATGTTATCCAACAGGAAATGAAGCCGATTGCACGTTCAGGAATGGATGAAACTCAAGATTTTCAATTTATGACACTATACCCGATAGATTGGTCCATAGACGGTACAAAAATAGCTTTTAAAGAAAAAATCGGCTCCAATTTAGAAGAAACTTGGAAAACCAATATTGTCGTTTATGATTTTGAACGTGGTAAAGTTAATCGTTTAAGTGCAGTTCGAGAGGCAATTATTTATTGGTGGCGACAAAATAAACAAATTGAACTTAAAGATTATATGTGGGATATCTACCCGATAGGTTGGTCAAAAGAAGACCATAACAGGCTAATCGTTTATGCTTATGCCTATACAAACTCTAGCCCTTTATTTCTTGGTACTTGGAGTATTGACTATAACAATATAAAATCAAAATTGGAATCAATAAACTCTACGGAAGTGGAAATTGACTTGCACGGACTCGGTTTAAAACAAATTAAACTTGAAAATTAATTCATATATTTATTGAAAATTTCAACGCTTTTTCTTATGTCTTCTTCCGTAAACATCTCCAGAACAAATGTCGGGTTTATGTTTTCTTCTTTTATAGCATTAAAAATTTCTTCATAATTTAACGTTCCGTTTTCAAGATTTGAATGGTCGTCATTAGTTCTGAAATTGTTATGAATATGCAAGTGATGAAGATTTTTTCCGTATGCCTTTATCCATTCAACAACATTTGTATCGTGAGCATATAAATTCACATGCCCACAATCAAGTGCTAATTTTAAATTAGGGGAATCAACACCCTCGAATAAATCAAGACAATATTGAGGGGTTGTTTCAAATACATTTTCAATAACGGCAATAATACCTGCTTTTTCAAACTCTTTAATAAAATCTTTCCAAAATGCTATAAAGTTCCTTTTAAAAGATTTTATTGAATCGTAATGCAGAGTTCCCTTATTGCCTGTATGAAAAAGAATAGTTTCGGCTTGTATAGCCTTTCCGACTTCAAATGATTGATAACATCTCTGTTGAGAAAGCTCACGGAGCAAAACATCAGACCCTGCAACATTGACATCGGAAAACATTGCGTGTAAAGTTACTCTGTTCTTAAAACCCTCTAAATCAGATTTTATTATTTTTATTGTATCTTCAAGTGTTAAACCTTTTGTTTTGTATAAAGGCAATCTGCTTATTTCTATTCCCGTATTTAATTCTCCGGCGAGTAATACTGAATTTCTTATTGTATCCTTTGCCGATGATGATATTGATAATTTTCTTTTATTATTCATTTTTATTCCGGCTGTTTCATTAAATCTAAGTTTATTCTTTGTGTAAATTCGTTAATAACATCTGTTAAAATTGACGTTAATTTTTCTTCCGAAAAATCTTCAAAATCAAATGTAATACGTCTTATTAACGGTTTTTCATCTTTTGCAAAGTGTTTAATATCCATTATTAATTTTATGTATGTAGGATATGTTATTACAAGCTCACTTGTAAAAGAATCTTTTTTTATTGAAAAATTACTTTCGGTTTCATTTATATTAAATTTAATTTCAGCTTCAGGTAACTTTTCCGAATATGAGGACTGCATTTGATAGAAAACCGGAGCGACAATTTTTTCAAAAGAAGCAAAAAATTCTTTCTTAAAATCATCAAATGTTTTACCGTTTTCATCTTTTATAACAATCTCCGAAACAGGTATGAATTTTTTTAAATCATTAATATAATTAAATTTTTCACCCAATTCAATTTGATTTTTCATTCCCAAATATAAAGCCTGTTCCATTTCTTCAAAGGAAGTTGTAACTTCTGTAGCATTTATATACAATTTGCAATCATTAGCAAGCACATTTTGTATTCTTTGTGCCAAAGATTTTGAACCTTTTAATCCTGCGGAATAAAGAATAAGGTAAAAACCTATGCCCTTTCCGAATGCTACTATATCGTTACCTCGAACCGTCTTTTTTATTACATTTGCAATTTTTGAAAGGTTAATTTTCTTTCTATCAAGCGGCATAGGTTTTATATACATAAATACAGTATTCTCTGCATTTTCTTCTATGCTCTTGCTGAAAAAATGTCTGAAAACATTTTGAACATAGTCTTTACTATATAATCCGGTTTGAGAATCAATTATTTTCGCCGAAATCATAATTTGATTATTTATTTCCGCCTGTTTATACATTACGGATTTTTGTAAAGTCAGAAATATTCTCATTAAAATAACAGAATCAGGATCCGTCAGGAAGAAAAAGTCATCAATTCCGTTATCAAATGCGTAAAATAAAATATCTTCAACAAGTGAATCCATAACAAAAATAATAGGAACTTTATCTAAAGCAGGTATTGAACGAACTTCTTTTATAATTCCTGTTGAATCCGTTTTCCCGCAATAAATAATCATCAGCGTCGGTTGAGTTGAATTTAAAACGGATATTGATTCAAGAAAAGAAACAACTTTAATTGTATCGCATTCTCTCAGCAATTTTATTTTATCCGAAATTTTTGAACCTGTTTCAGAATTGTTTGAAATGATAAGAATAGAGTTATTTTTCAATTAAACCACCTGCATTCTTTTCTTAAAACATACCTTTTTTTCTAAAATATACAACAACCGCAATTGAAGAAATTATTGAAAGTGCAACAACAATTGCAAATCCGTAAGGATTAGCCCCATAAGGAACTCTTACATTCATTCCCCATAAACCGCCAATCATCGTAGGAATAGACATAATGATTGTTATTGCTGCCAAGAACTTCATAACTTGGTTTAAGTTATTATTGATAATGGAAGCAAAACCTTCCATCATTGCTTCTAAAATCATTCTGTGCATATCAACCATTTCAATAGCCTGCTTTGTATCAATGATAACATCTTCTAAAAGGTCAATATCTTCTTCCGTTGTTTTTAGGTAGTTTACCGATGTTGATTTTGTCATTCTCATAACTTTTTGAAGCACAATATCGTTGTCTTTTAATGCAGTTGAGAAATATACAAGCGTTTTCTGAATTTCCATTAATTGGAACAATGCTTTGTTATTTGTCGCTTTTTGCAACTCTGTTTCTATACTGTCCGTTGTTCTGTTAATTAAATCTAAATATTTTAAGTATGACTTAACGGATCGGTATAAAATTTTGAGCATAAATTCCGTTTTATTTCTCGTATCAAAAGAGAAATAAGTAGTATCGTTAAAGGAAGAAAGAATATTGTTATCTTTAGAACAAACCGTAATTATTGAAGTAGGAGTATAAATAATACCTAAAGGCAATGTATCAAAAGAACCTTCATCTGTCATAATAGGCAAATTTGTAATTATAAGAACGTTCCCGTCCTCAATTTCAATACGTGATTTTTCATCTACGTCTAAAGAGTTTCTTAAAAAGTCCTCATCCAAACCTAAAATCAAGCATACTTGCTTTATCTCATCTTCGGTAGGATTAATCATACTGAACCAAGAACCCGAAACAGCTTCATTTATGCTAAGTCTGACAAGTTTTTTATTTTCTTCCGTTTTAAATATTTTTATCATACTACACTCTCAGAGTTCTATATGTTTATTAAAACATAAAACAAAAGATATTAAAATACACTTACAACTGTACTTTTACATTTGGTCTTGTTTTATCAAGTAACTCAACAAGTAAAGCCTGTTCGGTTAAGTTTTGTCTTCCGCTTAATTGTTTTTTAAATGCAGGATTTGAATAAATATATTTATATAATAATTTTCTGTCTTGAATATGATAAATATTTTTTATTTCTTCCGGAACTTTTAAATAGTATAAAGAGGCATCTTTGCTGTTGTTATTTTTGTATAAATCATTTTCCAGGCAAATTAACAAGAGCATATAATTAAGTTCATCATCAGGAAGAGATATCTTATTTCTTTTGATGTGTTGAAGAAATGCGTTCACTGCCAAACGAATATTCTTTAATGCGTTAGGATAAACAATGTTTGATAAAAGCGTATTTATCTTATATTTCAACGCATCACAAATGATTTTGTCGTTAACTCCTGATTTTGCATACACATTTGTTTGATTTAACAAGTTATACATTGTTTCATAAGTACTAAGCGATATCTTCGCATTTTTATTATAAAAAGACATGTTATCCTGTTCAAAGCTAAGCCAAAAAGACGTTAAATCACCATTTGCATTATTAATGCAATAATCTAACGATTGTTGATACTTTTGGTGGCTTCTTGCAATTGCTTTCATAAAGAAGTAATCAAAAAAAGCAATTCTTTCATTTTCGATTATAGAATTATCTCTGATAGCATTATATATGCTCCAATCCACCTCATTAAACTTTTCAACCAATCTGTATGTCGGTCCGTCGTTAGATAGCTGTTTGTAATAATTCAATATATAATCGGAAACTTCATACGCACTTATTTCCAACGGATTTCTTATATGCTCCGATAAACGATAAAAATCAGAATAAGAACTTACCAAATCAATTGAATTTTGATTTATATATCTGATAAATGCCTGCTCATATTTTTTTGCGTCAAAATTTTCTATATTTGCACGAGTTGAAGCTTTTTGCCAAAAAACAAAGTTGAAATCGTTTAAATTATTTGTTCTTAATTTCGCTTCAAAATAGCTTGCCCCCATTGCTTTACATAAGCAAGCTATTTTATCAAAATGGTCAAGTTCATGGGCAATAATTGCAATAATCTGTTCTCTCGGAACAGAATAAAGTAAATCTTTATTAATGTGCATATTTCCTTTTTGAAAGTCAAAATACGCAACAATATAACTGCTCTTTACAGAATTATTATTTTTTGTATCATCAATAACCAGATTAATTGTACCCTCATAATAACCTTTATAGGCAAGTATTTGGTTTATTATATTTTCAACGGAATCCATACTTTTTTCAGGATACATACGCAATTTATCAAGCAAGGCATTATATTTATCCTGTTGAGTATCCGTTGGTTGTATTTCTTGCAGAATTTGTTCATTTTGAGGGATAACCGCCTGATTATAATTTTGAGGAACTGCTTTTATTGCACCTAAATCAATATTTACAGCGTTTGTATCGCTTGTCGGGATTGGATTGTTAACATTGTTCACAACCTTGCGGTTATTTGTATATTCAAGCATTTCATCAAATGTCTTTTTAGAATTGATTTTCTTTAAGTCATTCGTGTCAGTTAAATAGTAAATAAACCATGACACAACCACTAAAGCGACAACAACAAATTTTTTAGATATAGGTTGCTGTTTTTCTCGTCTTGGCATTAACAAATTCCCCTTTGAAGAAATTATATCATATTTAAAGGGATAAACAAAATAATTTATATTGAAAAATTATGCTTTATAGCAAAGTCCGCCGTAATGAGGTGTACTTCTGTCAATATCCTTTGCTTCTTTCTTCTCAAGAGCTTTAATTAATCTATCCAAAACAGAAATTTTTGTTTCATTTGCCTTATTTTGCAGTTCAAAACTGTCCGATTGGAAAGAGGGTTTTAACGGAAGACTGTTGCCAAAAGATACGGCACCTAACATTTGGTTTGAATTTTGAACCATTTGAGATGTTGCAATATTCCTTGCAAGAACTGCATTTTGAATTGCCATATATGACGACAACATTGTTACTTACACTCCGTTACTTACATTTATATTATAACACGCTCAAAACACTTTTTAAAGTGTCTTAAGTATAAAATTGAAATAAAAATATAAAAACTTTTTATACAAAAAGCGACTTATTTTTAAACCGCTTTTATTGTTTATTATTCAAAATTAATTTTAATCGCTTTCCGCTACAACTGTTGTAATTTGATTTCCATAGCTATCAACGTGTCCATCCGTTTTCTCAATAATGTATCTTACGCCCTCTTTTCCTGCTACTGCTTTTTGAGCAACTTCTAATGCTTTATCAAAATCAACATATTCGCCGATTTGTTTTCTTGAAAATTCAGAATAATCTTTTTCCGTAATAACGTGAAACATATTTTTCTCCTTTACTACCACTATAATAATACAAAAATATAATAGCAAAAATATTTTTTATGTTTGGTTATATGTATGGTATGATATGGCTATAACCAAGACTCTGAATAGGGAAAACAGTAAATGAATATAATTGATACATATAAAGTGCCGACAACAATTAAATCTACTGTGTCAATGACAAGTACAGAAATGCCTGATATAAAACAAAAACAACAATACAGAGATCCCCTTAGAAATTGGCCGTTAAAAGGTTTGGCTTATTCAAATGAAATTGGAGCAGTAGTTAGCGGAATTTCACCAAAAGTCGGAACCGCACTTTGGGTACCTGCTCTAATGTACATTGGTGCTGATGTATATGATAAATACAAGAATGATGACACAAATTATAACCCCAGTAAAAAGCGTGGCGTAAAAGAAGCATTTTTCCAAGGTTTAGCAAGTGTTATGCTTCCGACTGCTGCGGTAAGTTTAGGGCAAAAAGCAGTTTCTACACTTAGTCGCTTTTCAAAAACAGGACTTAGTGCAAGAACCAGAGAAGAAGTACTTGAACACTCTTTAGAATATATGCAAACAAAGAGCTTACATACATTTGTTGATAATATAGACGGCTACAAGAACGGTTTTGTTGATTCAATAAAAACATTTGCACAAGACGCTAAAGGTGAATTTAAAGCTATTCACCCTGTTAAAAATTTATTAGGATTTATCAACCCGTTAAAAGATACTGACGGAATAGCATTGGCTAATGAAAAAAAACTGACTGATTATGCTTCAAAACAAGCTGAAAAAATAATGAATATGCGTGCTGATTTAATGCAAAATAAATGTCCTAAAGGAATGTCTAAAAAGATGTTCAACAAATTCCAATCAAGAAAAATTGAATATCAAAAAATATACGACAGTGAAAAATATGTTGGAAAAGCGGCAAAAAGCATATTAAAAGAATTCCATAACTCTCAAATTTTCAAAAACAAGTTGATAAAAACAGCAGGCGGGTTTATTGCTTTAGCACTTCTTGCTAAGCCGATAGATGATTTTGTTGAAAATATTGTTATAAAGAAAACGGTTGAACCCGGATTAGATTTTTTAAGCCGTGAATACTCACAATTTTCAGAACGTACAAGAAACAGAAACGCAAAAAACACCTGATAAAAATTTGTCTTTATCTTTTATTGTTGCTATTATAATTAAAAAGTTAAAAAGGTTTTTATATGAAAGATTTTTGTTTTAAAGTTGATGAAAATAAATGTATTCATTGCGGTTTATGCGAAAAAGACTGCATTTGTAATGTAATTAGTTTGAATGAGAATAAAATTCCGGTTGCATCTGACGGAAGAAATTGTATAAATTGCCAGCATTGTTTGACGATTTGTCCTGTCGGAGCTATCTCCGTAAACGGCAAATCACCTGAAAATTCAGACCAAATTTATTCCCAAAATCCTGACATGATATTGAATTTAATCAAATCAAGAAGAAGTGACAGAAATTTTAAAAACGAAAATCTGGATAATGAAAGAATGCAAAAGTTAAAAGATATGCTTAAATATGTTCCTACAGGTTGCAATTGCCACGGATTACACTTTTCTTTCATTGATGATGTTAATGTTATGAATGATTTTAGAGATTACGTTAATAAAAAGGTTGTAACTGCATTAACTAAAAAGCCTATAAAAGCAGTTGCCGAAAAATTTTCACCTTTTGCAAAAGGGCTTATTAACGGAGAAGATGTTATTTTTAGAGGAGCTCCGCACATGATTGTCGTATCAAACTCAATTAAAGCCTCCTGTGCTGCTCAAGACCCGATTATTGCATTAAGTTACTTTGAATTATATGCTCAAAGTCTTGGAGTGGGTACTTGTTGGTGCGGTTTGGCGGAAGGGGCAATGAAGATATTCCCTGAATTATGTGATTATATGGAAATTCCTGAAGGCTACCAATTAGGGTATGCAATGTTATTTGGAGAAAAAGAAGTGAATTACCAAAGAACGATTCAACCGCAAGAAGCGGAAATTGTCAGTGCAAAAAAGAAAACCATTGATAGAATCGGATTTTGTCAAAAAATTAAAAGATTTATTTGGAACTTTATCAGATAAAAGAGGTTAAAATGAGAGAAGAATTACTTTCACTGATTGAAAGAAACAGCAAAATAGGCTTAAAAGATTTATCTGTACTTCTTGGAGCAAAAGAAACAGAAGTTTTAGCTGAACTTGAAAAACTTGAAAAAGACGGAACAATTTGCGGTTATTACACATTAATTAATTGGGAAAAAACCTCTATTGAAAAAGTAACGGCATTAATTGAAGTTAGGGTTACTCCTCAACGCGGTCAAGGATTTGATAAAATAGCGGAAAGAATATACAATTATCCCGAAGTACGCTCTGTATATTTAATTTCAGGAGGATTTGATTTGTTGGTAATTTTGGAAGAAAAATCACTAAGGGAAATTGCAAATTTTGTATCCGATAAACTTGCTACTCTTGACAGTGTTATAAGTACAGGTACACATTTCATTCTAAAAAAATATAAAGATTACGGAACTGTTTTAGCTCAAAAAGCAGATGATGAAAGAGAAAAAATTACTCCATGACAAAAGAACTATCTAACAAAGTATTGAACATAAAACCGTCAGGGATAAGAAAATTTTTCGATTTGGTTAATGAAATTGAAGATGTAATTTCTCTCGGAGTCGGCGAGCCTGACTTTGATACACCTTGGCATATAAGAGACGAGGGAATTTATGCTCTTGAAAAAGGCAGGACTTTCTATACCTCAAATTCAGGGTTAAAAGATTTAAGAGAAGAAATTTCAAATTATATAAAAAGAACTCAAAATATATCTTACAATCCAAATAACGAAATTATAGTTACGGTAGGCGGTTCTGAGGCTATTGATATAGGAATAAGAGCATTAGTTAATAACGATGATGAGGTTATAATTCCGCAGCCATCTTATGTTTCTTATGAGCCTTGTACGGTTTTCGCAAATGCCACACCTGTAATAATTAATTTAAAGGCAGAAAATAATTTCAAATTAACTCCGGAAGAACTTGAATCTGCAATAACACCTAAAACTAAAATCTTAATTCTACCGTACCCAAACAACCCGACAGGTGCGGTTATGGGAAAATCGGATTTAGAGGAAATTGCTAAAATTATAATTAAACACGATATCTATGTAATGTCTGATGAAATATATTCAGAATTAACCTACAGCGGTAAACATATTTCTATTGCAGCTTTGGACGGAATGAAAGAGAGAACAATTCTTATTAACGGATTTTCAAAAGCCTATGCAATGACAGGCTGGCGGTTAGGTTATGCGTGTGCTCCTGTCGAGATAGTAAAACAGATGACCAAAATTCACCAATTTGCAATAATGTGTGCTCCGACAACCGGTCAATATGCGGCAGTTGAAGCGTTGAGAAACGGAGATAAAGATGTTGAAGAAATGCGTAAATCATATAATCAAAGAAGAAGATTTCTTTTAAACTCATTTAAAGAAATGAATATTCCCTGTTTTGAACCGTTTGGGGCATTTTATGTATTTCCTTGCATAAAAGAGTTTGGAATGACAAGTGAAGAATTTGCTCAAAGATTACTGCAAGAGCAAAAAGTTGCCGCAATTCCGGGGACTGCTTTTGGTGACAGCGGGGAGGGATATCTGAGAATATCTTATGCTTACTCTATTGACAACCTGAAAAAAGCAATGGAACGCTTAAAAATCTTTGTTAAAAATCTGAGAAAATAGTTTCTGTAAGATTTGAGAAATACCATCTAATATTAAATCATTGTCGGTAAAAACAAATAGTAGTAAACGGCAGGGGCAGAAAACAAAAATGAATCCATTCTGTCCAAAATTCCGCCATACTCAAGAAATAATGTACCCGAGTGCTTTAAACCTAAATCTCTTTTAAATGAAGAAATCGTTAAATCTCCGAATTGGGCAAAAATTGATGTTACAATACCAAATCCCAAACATTGATATACGTTAAATTCAAGAAAAATCATAAGCAGAAGTGAAGTCAAGCAAGAAAATATCAGATTTGCAAACGCTCCTGCAATTGTTTTATCAGGGCTTATTTCAATTGCTAAAGATTTTGTATTTTTTAGTAATTTACCAATTATTAATGCTGACCAATCCCCTATAAGAACAGTTGTAAAATACACTGCTATCAGATAAAAAGAACTTATATGTTCATAAAAATAAGTTAATTTTATTATATAAAGTCCACAAAAAATAAATAAAATTGCACCGATTGCAGCCAAAGAGCTTATAATATACGGCTTCTTGTTTCGTATTACGGTAATAATGTAGGAAAGAATAATTCCAAATAACAAAATCGGAGTTACCAAATGATGAGAGCTTATATCGGTTGAAAAAGAAAATACAAAAGCGAGCATAATTCCGATTATTTCGGGCAAAAATTTATGAACGTAAATGTCCTTTTCCTTAAACATTTTTCGATATTCTATAGTTGCAATGATAATAAAAAATACTGAAACGACAAATAAAATCAATTGTGAAGTCAAAAATGCAAACAAAATCAATGCCAGCATTAAAAATCCTAAAATATATCTTAAATATTTATTATTCATCATTACTCCTTTTGATAATTTTAGCATATTTTTACTAAATTAATCTTTGGAAATTAAAAAAATAGCCTCTTCTGCGAAAAAATTTGAAAATAAATTATATTGAACAGCCTCTCTCTTAGTTGCTCTTGTTGTATAAATAGCCTGCAATATTTTTATATTATGAAGTTTCGCAAACTCAAAAAAGTCTTTAATTGTAAGCAAGTGGATATTTGGAGTGTTGTACCACTCAAAAGGCAAAACCTTTGATTTTGGCATATTGCCTGTAAATAAAAGAGAAAATCGAACTCTCCAATATGCAAAATTCGGGAAACTTACAATGCATTTTTTGCCTGTTCTCAGCATTTCTTCAAGTACATAGTCAGGATTTCTTGTTGATTGCAGAGTTTGGTTTAAAATAACATAATCATAAGATTTATCGGGAAACTGTTTTAACCCCTCATCAATATCCCCTTGAACAACTGATAAACCTTTTTCAAGACAACGAATAACTTCTTTTTGGGAAATTTCAATACCGCTTCCTTGAATATGTTTTTTCTCCTTTAACAGCTTTAAAAGGTACCCGTCGCCACACCCCAAATCAAGAATTTTAGAATTATCATCAATTAAATCAGATATTAAGGAGTAATTCAAATGAAGTCCGTTTATTTCCTGCTTATTCATTTTGTTCTCCTTTTATATGGTTATCTAAAAAACTTTTTATTATTTTATCTTGAGTTTCATACTCCAATAAAAATGCGTCATGCCCGCAAGGAGATTTAATCTCACAATAAGAAACATCTTTACCGAGCTGCATTAGTGTATTTACAATTTCTTTTGATTGATAAGACGGAAATAACCAATCAGTATCAAACGAAATAACTAAAAATTTTGCATTCGTTTCTTTAAAAGCATTTTTAAGTGAGCCGTATTTTTCGGCAGGGTCAAAATAATCAACCGCTTTTGTTATGTAAAGATAACTGTTTGCGTCAAATCTATCCACAAAAATTTGTCCTTGGTGCTGCAAATAGCTTTCAACCTGAAAATCTATATCAAAATTAAAGTCATAATGGTCTTTAT
>CAYYPD010000044.1:6051-16748 GCA_964473445.1 uncultured Muribaculaceae bacterium | reverse complement strand
CAACAAATTTAAAATTTCTTGTCGGGGCAGGCACGCTCACGCAGGCAGTTCTAAAAGACAGTAATTTAATTTCATCAGACTATATAAAAGATGTAAATTCATGGTCGGACGGAATGAGGATATATAATGTTGGGGACTTATTTGCTACATCAAAAAATGAAATATATATAAAAAACTCAGATACTGAATCATCACGTCTAAAAATTGATAAAGCAACAATTAATAAGCTATTTCCACCGATAAAAAGATTTTCCTCAATGCAAACAAAACCGGGTGATTGCTATTTTATTTCCGCATTTAATGCAATTATGGAAAATCCTGCTTCCCGTCACTTTATTTATGAATGCTTTGAGCAAAACGGAGATTGTATAGACATTGCATTTCCCGACTCTGATTATATTTATACTTATGATATGCCTGAAAAAGAAAGTAAATCAGGTTGTATAGGGTTTGATATTTTAGAAGATGCGTTTTCTCATTATCTTTATGACTTAATTACCGATTCGGCTATAAAAAAACAAAAAAGTAAAATCTCGGAAATAAATAAAAAAATTTCTCAAACAAATGATTTGAGAGCAAAACGAATTCTATCGGAAAACAGAGATTTTATTTTAGCTCAATTAAAATCCCTAAATAATGATAGGAATAGCAGAAAGCCAAATATTATTTTAGTTTTTGATGATAACCTTAAACCTGTAACAGATGAGGCAGGATTGCTTCAAAAATCTCTTAATATGGTGAATATATATGGAACAACAGGATATGAGTCTGTTGCCAAATATTATCTTTATAATATGGGTTACATAGAACTTGTTTTTACTGCATTTGGACTTAAAGAAACTGATTTTTATTCAATATATGAGCCTGAAATGCAAGATATACTTAAAACTCCCGATAAATTTAAAAATTATATTTTTACAGGAGGTACAAAAAATAACGGCAATAAACTCCCTTTTCACCGAGAAATTGTACTGAATAAAGATTTAAGTATGTATGGCGACCATGCATACAGAATTATTCCTGAACAAAAATCATCGGAAGAAATTATTTACAGAGTATCAAATCCTTGGAATTCAATTCAAGACGTTTGTTTAACTTTAGACCAATTAAATGAATATTTTAGCGAAATAGATGTAGCTGAAATACATAATTAATAGTATTCTTTAAGAAATTCCAAAAGACAATCAAGTGCTTTATTTGCGAAAGCATATTTCATAATTCGCCTGTATAATAACGGATTAGCTTCATATTTATATGATTTTTGATGTTTTTCATCGGCAACACCAATATACACAAGTCCGACAGGTTTATCTTCCGTAGCACCCAACGGACCTGCTATTCCTGTTGTTGATAGAGCAATTGTACAATTATACTTTTTAAGCAACCCTGATACCATTTCAAGTGCAACTTGTGAACTTACAACACCGTATTTTTCTATTGTATTACGGTCAACTCCCAAAAGCTGAACCTTAGCCCCGTTTGCATAAGTAACAAAATTTTGCCAAATGTAAACACTGGAACCTGATAAATCCGTCATACGAGAACTTATAAGTCCACCGGTACAGGACTCCGCCGTGGCAAGTTTTAAAGCGTTTCTCTTTAGTAAATTTGCAATTTCCCTTTCACGCTTTAATGTCAAAACACCATAAATGTTTTGACATACAAAAGCTAAATTTATAAATAACTGTTTTATATTCATTTTAGTAAACGGGCATATCTATAGGTTTAAGAAGTTGAACTTGCAATATCTCACCTTGACTTATATTCATGTCCTTTCCTCTTTTAAACACATTGACAACACTGTCCCCTAAAAAGTAAATTCCTGCAACAGGAGCACTTACGACAGCTGTTAAAGGAGCAAATACGTATTTAGGTGAACCGTTCCACAAGTCATCACCTTTATCCCACGCCCAAGATGTTGAATTTACTACAATATTTTTTGTTGTTTCGGTAGTTTTTTGAAAAGCCGTATAATAATTTGTTTTAGAGCTTAAGGCACCGTCATAAGTAACATATTTGTTATTGCAAATTCCTGCATAGAAAGGAATTTGACGACCTGTCGGGCTGACTATATGGTCAAAATAAAGTCTGACCATACCGCCTTTATAAAGTAATTTAGGAGCCGAAACTTCTTCTATTGCACCACGAACAACACTTCCTACAGGAATTACAACCAGTCCGTCAACTTTAACGTTACCTGCAACCATTAAATCAAATTGATCCCCCGTTTGTACACTGTCAGAACTTACCGCATCCAACACTTTTAACGGAATAACAGTTCCAACCGGAACTCTTTTTGTTTTTACGTTTGCATTTATTTGTTTACTTGGAGCCGCAAATACTTGTGTTGTCCCAACAAACAATAAAACCAATATTGTTAGTATTAATAATGATAATTTTTTCATAATTTTACCTCTAATTAATGTCAGAAATTGAAATCTTACCGAATTTTGCGGATAAATCATCAATATGATGAACTATATACAAATACGGTTCCAAATCTTTTTCGTTTAAATCTATTAAAGCACCCCAGTCAGTTCTTCCGTGGTGAGCGGCAATCATCTTTGCAATTTCTTTAAATCCGTTGCTCATACAAACCGTATAGCCCCATTGAGAGTGCGTTCTCCAGTCTTTTCTAAATTCTTCGTTATATTCTATTAATCCTGTTTCAGTATCAATTTTATATTCGAAAATCTTTCCAAAATCGTGTAAAATACAAGCCGCATAAACAAAATCAGGGTTAATTTTTCCATTGCATTTTGGGATAATAACACTTGCAAAATCCAAACATTCATAAGTGTGTTCCAATAGCCCCCCAATATAATTGTGGTGCATTAATTTTGCGGCAGGCATTATTTTAAATTCGTTTTCATGTTCAAATAATATAGAAGATACAAATTCTGCTAATTTTTTATTTTGAATACCGTTTATATATTCTGTAATTTTATTAAAAAGTTCATTCCTTTTTTCTTCATCAAGTCCGAGTTTGGCTTCCTTAACCAGTGAAATAGAAGAAATCAGACAATTATTGTATTTTTCATTATATGTACCGTCATTGATTTTTATAAGATTGTTTGTTCTGAATAACTTTGAATCAAGCCTGTTAAGAGTTTCTTCCCATAGAATACAATTTAATATAACGCCTGTTTCAACGTTTTTCACTTGCAGTTTACCCATTTTAGAGCCTGCTTTTGTATCTCCGATTGCAAAAGTTATAATCTCATAAGTTGCATTTAAGTCAAGCATTTAATGTCCCCATTTTAATTTTTCTTATATTATACAATTTTAATTTGATTTTTAAACAGCTTTATTATTAATTTTTACGAATTTTTTAATATAATAGTCGGTTATGGTTTTTGAACCGAATATCTTTAACCTTAGACTTATAAACTCAATAACCTTATTATCGGCACAAACAATGTAAAAAGAATCATCTTTAATTTTTATAATCTGTGCAGGCTTTTTCGCTGAAGGTCTTGAACAAATTTTATACTTATTAAATTCAAAAAACATATTATTATAAGGAATTACGCATTTTAACCACGGAGTTAATGCTCTTATTCTTCTATCAATTTCTTCTGCGGTTTCCCTTTCAAAATATAGAATACTTTCCGCTAGCTTTAACTGGTGTTGATATGTTGCAACTTTTTCGTTTTGGCTTATTTGATTTTTTGTTAAATCACAAATATTATCCAAAACAAAAGGAACTTCGCTTCTTGCTAAATTACAACATTTTAACTTTAATGTAGCACCTGTTTCATCTGCTGATATATCTGTTTTAGCTTGATAAAGAATAGCACCCGTATCATAATTTACATCCATTAAATGAAATGTAATTCCGCTTTCTTTTTCATTATGAAGAATTGTTTGTATATAAGGATTAGGACCTCTATATTTCGGCAAAAGTGAGGGATGAACATTTATACAACATATTTTAGGTAAATTTATGGTTTGCATTGAAAATTTTTCACTCCAAGACCCGACTATAATTAAATCAGCCCCGAGTCTTTCAACTTCATCTCTAAATTCCTTTGAATTTACACTGCTTGCCTTTATGTCATACAAGTTATGATTTTCAACAAAAAGAAAATCGTAGGTAGGTTTAAATTTATTCAAAAATATATTTTCGAACTTTGAACAAATGACATTTTCATGTCTGAACACCCCCACAATTTGGTGCTTTGTTGATAAAATACCGGAGATTAACGCTTGCAGCATTTCTCCATAACCTACTACAATTATTTTCATACATATAATAATATTTTAGGAACAAAAAAAAATCAAAGTTTTCTTTAATTTTAATAAAATAATGTAAATTAAGTATTCGTTTTTGTAATAAAAAATATTAAAATAGTTTTATTATGTTCTCTTTTTATATAAAATGAAATCAGAAAGCGAAGGGTATAATTGAACGGTAATTTTGACGATTTAGAAACAAATGCAAGGAAATCAGCTGTTATACAAGAGAGAATGAGCCTTGTATCAAGTCATATGTATAAACAATTCCTTGAATACCAACAATCAAATGCAAATACGGCAATATTATTTGATAAAATGGTTGAAAATATGGCTTTAACCGTTGAATATTTAAAACAATCCTTTACAACAAGAGGAGTTCCTGCGGGGAATATATCTTGTGAATATGATAAAGCAAGACATATTGCGGTTATGAATATTTTATGGCATTCAATTACTTTCGCTTCTAATATGAAAGATTCCCCGAAAGCTCTCCATAGAGAAAAAGATGCCCCTTTATTTACGGGAAGAATTATTGCGATAAAAGGTAAACTTGCAGAGCTTATTCACGGTTTTAATGAAGAAACGGAACAAAAACTTCTTGATTTAGAAGTAGCCTCTTTATATGTTCCGGCTGATAAAAGTGCTAAAGCGATTATAAAAATTCGCCACTTAGGAAATCAAGAATTTTATATTAATCAACAAGAAGCTCCGAGAGAATTTTTGCTTAAGGTAGTTGAAACAATATGTGGTGGCGGCAATTATCATAAAGAAGGTTCAAGAGTTACAATAAGTATATAAACATTTTAATCAGGTTATAACTCTTCCGGGGAGCCGATTTTACCTAATACAGCACTTGCTGCTGCAATATATGGAGAAGCCAGATATACTTCGCTTTCAACATGTCCCATTCTTCCTACGAAATTCCTGTTTGTTGTAGAAATTGCACGTTCTCCTTTTGCCAAAATTCCAGAATGCCCGCCAAGACACGGTCCGCAAGTTGGAGTGGAAACAGCTCCACCTGCTTCTATTATTGTTTCTAAATAGCCTAAACGAAGAGCCTCTAAATAAATTTCCTGTGTTGCGGGGAATACTATTAGCCTTACATCTTTATTAACTTTTCTTCCTTTTAGAATTTCAGCAGCAGCTTTTATGTCGGATAATCTTCCGTTTGTGCAGCTTCCTATGACAGCTTGGTCGATTTTTATTTCACCTGCTGCTGATATTGGTTTGGTATTTTCGGGGAGGTGCGGAAATGCAACTGTAGGTTCAATGTTCTCCGTATTATAAACAATATATTTTTCATATTCTGCATTTTTATCGCTCGTATAAAATTCAGGAGTTCTTATGCTTCTGTTTTGAAGATATTCTTTTGTTATGTCATCAGGGATTATTATTCCGTTTTTAGCACCTGCTTCTATTGCCATATTACAAATGGTAAATCTTCCGTCCATAGGCATGTTTCGGATAGCAGACCCGCCGATTTCGAGAGTTTTATATAAAGCTCCATCCACTCCGATATCACCAATTAAGTGTAAAATTAAATCTTTTGCAGTTACCCACTTGTTTAATTTACCGTTAAATTCTATTTTTATACAAGCAGGAACTTTTAACCATGTATCGCCTGACGCCATTGCACAAGCAATGTCAGTTGAACCCATTCCTGTAGAGAACGCACCTAATGCTCCATAGGTGCATGTGTGAGAATCAGCCCCTATTACAATATCACCGGCAGTAACAATACCTTTATCAGGCAAGAGTGCATGTTCAATGCCCATTCTGCCGACTTCAAAAAAATGTTTAATATTGTGTTTCCTTACAAATTCCCTGATTTGTTTTACTTGCTCGGCTGATTTAATATCACGATTCGGAACAAAATGATCGGAAACAAAAACAACCCTATCCTTATCAAAAACCTTATCTGTTCCCAGTTTATTAAACTCATTAATTGCAACAGGTCCTGTTATATCATTTGCCAGTGTAATATCAACTTTTGCCGTAATCAATTGTCCTGCTTTAACTTCATCAAGTCCTGCGTGTACAGCTAAAATCTTTTCCGTAATATTCATTGCTCTTGTCATAATATTCCTCACAAAAATTATATTTAAATGATATTATAAAACATATAAAAAGCAAAAGAAAAATCGGAGATAAAAATGCCTGTTAAAGAATTTAGAACACCTGTTAGTGATAAACCTGTATTAATAGGAACAGAAAGCAATTATGACAATATAATATTTGCAATTGAATCAAGTTGTGATGAAACCGCAGCCGCAATTGTAAAAAACGGAAGAGAAGTCCTTTCTAATGTTGTTGCTTCGCAAATTAAAACTCATAAAGAGTTTGGAGGTGTTGTTCCTGAGGTTGCGGCAAGAGAACATTTAGAGGCAATCAATTTGGTAATTGCAGAGGCTTTTGAGCAGGCAAATATGACAGCTGATGATATCACAGCTTTTGCGGCAACGGTCGGTCCGGGGCTGGTCGGGTCATTACTTGTTGGAATGAATGCAGGTAAAGCATTAGCTATTGCAAATGATAAGCCGTTCATAGGTGTTAACCATTTAAACGCACATGTTTGTGCAAATTACTTAAATACGGATTTAAAACCTCCATTCGTTGCGTTGCTTATAAGCGGAGGTCATACTCAAATTATAGAAGTTAAAAGTTGGTTAGAACAAAGAATTATAGGTGAAACAATTGATGACGCAATTGGTGAAGCCTATGACAAAGTTGCAAGATTAATAGGGTTGCCTTACCCCGGGGGCGTAAATCTTGATAAATTAGCACAAAGCGGAAATCCGCACGCTTTTAAACTGCCGGAAGCAAAACTCCATAACGAGTATGATTTTAGCTTTTCAGGGTTAAAAACTGCTGCTCTTCAATTAATTCAACACTTAAAAAAGGATTGTGATGAACTTCCTGTTGCAGATATTGCAGCAAGTTTTCAAGAAAATGTTTCCTCTGTATTAGTAAAGAAAACTAAAAATGCGGCAGACAACATTAATGCAAAAACAATAGTATTAGCAGGCGGTGTTGCTGCTAACTCGGAAATAAGAAAAAAGGTTTTTGCACTTGAAAATGAGGGTTATAAAATCTATGCTCCTGCAATGAAATTCTGTACCGATAATGCCGCTATGATAGCTTCAAGTGCGTATTTTCTGGCAAATACTGTTGATAACCTTGATGTAGAAGTATTTTCAAGGATGTAATATGTCGTTCGTCCAGAAATCCAAGACAAGGTTAGGATGAGGTGACGGCTTTTTTATTATGTTGGTTTAGCATATCCTGTCTAATAAATATGGCTCTTGCACCCCCCCCCCTGAAAAATGTTCAGGGTGACATGTACTATAGAATAATGATGAACTACCCGGCTTCATGTCATTCTGAAAGATTAGAAAAACAAGCGTCAGCGTAGTTTTTCAATCTGTCCGGAATCTCATTATTTTTTGAATTCTTACGAGATATTAGATAAAAGTTACTGTCTGATTAGTAAATCAGATCTACAATTGATTATTGATAGGTATGTAACCAAATATGGGATTTCGTAACTTCACTTATTAAAACTTTATGCCCATAGAAAATTATCACAGTTAAAGTTCTGATTATTTATTTGCATATTAAGATTATATAAAGACACACATTTCGTGTGCTAAACTTGTATTATAGGTTATAGGAAGTAGAGGAGAATTTATATGATACCGATTTTAGATTCAAAAAGACAGTATGCCGCTATTGGCAAAGATATTGAGAAAGAAGTATTGGAAGTTTTAGCTTCAGGCTCATATATTTTAGGAAAACACAATAAAGCATTTCAAACAGAATTTGCTGATTTTGTCGGAACAAAATTTTCAATCGGTTTAAATTCCGGTACGGATGCACTTCACTTAGCTTTAAGAGCATTAGATATCGGACGTGGAGATGAAGTTATTACTACTGCATTCACATTTGTTGCTACTGCAAGTGCAATCGGTTTAGCAGGTGCAACTCCTGTATTTGTTGATATTAATCCTGATACATTTAACATTGATGCAAATAAAATTGAAGCAGCAATCACTCCAAAAACAAAAGCAATTATTCCTGTTCACTTATACGGGCAACCTGCTGAAATGGATAAAATTATGGAAATTGCAAAACGTCATAATTTAAAAGTTGTTGAAGATTGTTGCCAAGCTATCGGTGCGGAATACAAAGGTCAAAAAGTAGGTTCATTTGGTGATTTCGGATGTTTCAGCTTCTATCCGACTAAAAACTTAGGCGGTATGGGTGATGGCGGTATGATTACCTGCAATGATGAAGCTCTTTACAACAGAGTTCTTGCATTAAGAAACCACGGCGGTGCTATCAGGTACTATCACGATGAATTAGGTGTTAACTCAAGATTAGATGAAATTCAAGCTGCTATTTTAAGAGTTAAAATACCTCACGTTAATGATTGGAACAGAAAAAGAAGAGAAAATGCATACAGATATAATGAAATGTTTGCTAAATATCCGGAAATTCAAACTCCGAAAGAAATTGAAAATTCATACTGTGTATATCACCAATACACAATCAGAATTGAAAATCGAGACGAAGTACATAAACTTCTTCAAGAGAACGGCGTAGGTGCAATGATATACTATCCCGTACCTTTACACTTACAAAAATTGCATAAGAGTTTAGGATACAAAGAAGGCGATTTGCCGTTAACAGAAAAAGATACAAAACTTGTTATGTCGTTACCGATGTTCCCTGAAATCACCCCGGAAGAACAACAAACAGTTGTTGATACAGTTGTTAAATGTTTGAATATGACAAAACAATCAGTCTGATTTACTCATAATTATTAACTAATACATAATAAAACCACCTTTTCTAAGGTGGTTTTTATTATTCTAAAAATTATATTTAAAATTTATTATTGCAAAATATAATACTAACTTAACATTTTGTAAGAGAATTTGATTTGTTAAAAAATGTTATTAAATAAATATTATGAGAAAGATATTTTTTATTACTGTTAGTATATTTTTGATTTTTTTATCTGTTTGTAATGCAGAAATGATAGTAGGTTCAGTGTCCATGACGGATAAAGTTCCGACTGAATTGTTCGGAGAATGGAAAGTTGTTTCAGTCTGCACAAAATCAACAGATAAGGAGTATTTTGGTACGAAGAGTCTTGATATATGGGTATTATCGAGAAACGGTGAAACCATAACCCTTAAAAATCCGCTGTCAGGAGCAAGAGCGGATATAACTGTCAATGATGTAAAAGGGCAAACCGTAAAGTTTGAAAAAAGAAGTTATTTCCCTGATGAGGAGTCAACAGAAACTCCAATTTTAACTTTACAAGGTGACAAATTTTTGGGAACGGATACAATATTAATTAAGACCTTTCAAAACGGAAAACTTATAAAGGAAGATTATATTGAATATCAAGTGAAAGGCACAAAAATTTCGGGAGTCAGTATTCCTGATATTTTCGGAAACTAGAGAGAACAGGTGAGGAATATGGATAAAAAAGAACTGATTTTTGATTTAATAATACTTGGTTCGGGACCGGCAGGTTTTTCAGCTGCCATATATGCTGCAAGAGGAAATGTAAAAACCGCAATTTTAGATATAAATATGTTTGGGGGGCAACCGTCAAATTATTTGGAAATTGAAAATTATCCGGGGTTTTCTGCTATTGGCGGATTTGAATTGATGGAAAAATTTGAAGAACATGCAGATAAATTCGGAATTGAAAAGTTTCCTATGATTGAAATTCAAAATATTGATTTAACAAAAGAAATTAAAATCGTAGAAACAATTGATACCATTTTTAAAGCAAAAAGCGTAATAATTTGTACAGGAGCTCAAGCTAAAAAATTGGGAATTCCGGGGGAAGCTGAATTTAAATGTAGGGGAGTAAGTTATTGTGCTGTTTGTGACGGAGCCTTTTATAAAGACAAAACCGTCGCAGTTGTAGGCGGCGGAAATGCTGCTGTTGAAGAAGGAATGTACCTTACAAAATTTGCTAAAAAAGTTTATATAATCCATAGACGAGATGAATTAAGAGCTGACAGAATTGTGCAAGAGCGTGCATTCCGAAATAATAAAATAGAATTTGTCTTTAGTACGATTCCAATGGAAATAACAGGAACAAATACCGTTGAAAAGCTCATTGTAAGAGATTTAAAAACAAATGAAACAAAAGAACTAAGTGTTGACGGAGTATTTCCATATATCGGATTTTCTCCGAACGCAGAATATTTTAACGGACAATTAAAACAAACTTCACAAGGCTTTATTGAAACAGATGTAAATATGCAGACATCAATAGATGGAGTTTATGCTGCAGGTGATGTAAGAAATACCCCTTTAAGACAGGTAATAACTGCGGCTGCAGATGGTGCGGTTGCTGCTTGCAGTGCGGTTAAAAGATTAGATGAACTTGAAAAAGTTCTTATGAGCAATGACCCCATATGGACAGAAGGTTA
>CAYYPD010000044.1:0-6041 GCA_964473445.1 uncultured Muribaculaceae bacterium | reverse complement strand
AAAGTTCTAACAATAAATAAATAACTAACAAAAATTTTGATACTAAAAATTTGAAATTTATAAAAACTCTCTAAAATTTTAGGGTGTTTTCGTTATATTAAAATGTCTGGAAACTGTAGTACGTGTAAGTTTTACCGAAAATAATTCAAAAAATGAACTTTTTTATTTTAGGTATCGTTTTACAAAATGTAAGAAGGAGATAAAAATGACAGATGAAAATGTTCAAGTAACAAATGAAAAAGCAGAAAAAGAAACATGTAATTGTTTTTGCAAAAGCGAAGGCTTTAGAAAATTTATAGTTGTAACGTTAGGGAGCTTCACAGGTGTATTTTGTGCAATAAGTTTATTTTTTGCATTACATAAACCGCCAATGATGCCGCCTATGTACCCGATGATGCAACCGCCGGTTCAAATTCAGCAGTTTGCAAGACCTTGTAAATGTGAATGCCAAAAGCCTCATCACAATGATTTCAAAAAAATGGACAGACCAATGAAAGGTATTCGTCCGATAGAAAAGAATATGGAAGAAATTCCGCCTCAATAATCGACAAAACTGATTAAATTTCAGGCGAAGTAACTGTATTGTTGCTTCGCCTTTTTTTATTTTATAAAATGTGCGATTTTAGTCATCGCAACAACAATCTTCGGTTTGAATATGAGTTTCCGAATCAAGTTTAATTGTGTCAAAATTTAGTTTCTGCCATTTTGCAAATCCGCCACGCAATACTTCTGCAGGGTAGTGTTTTTCAATTAAATCAAGAGCTGCTTTATATGCTCTCGGGCAATTATCGTTATATGTATATACAAGAGTGATTTTGTCTTTTTCTAACATATCAATATGGTTCTGTGCATCTTTAAACGGGATATGAACTGCATAAGGAATGTGGCTTTCTATATAGTCTTCATACTCACGCACGTCAACAATATTAATGGAATTTGTTTCTTTTTTTATTATTTTATCAAGGCAATATGCCCCCATTGTATATGATAAAATGTCTTCAAAGAATTTTTTCGCTCTTGGTAAATCTTTTGTAATCTCTCGGTTAAAAAGCATAATTATCTCCTTTCATTTAAACAGACAGGATTAATTTATTACAAAATTTAATATGTGATATTCTCCGAAAAGATATGTATAGTCGAATATTTTCACAAATGTAAAGATATATAATTTTTTGTTGACAGAAAATATAAAAGAAAAGATAATACTAAAAACAAGGTGAAAAGCATGAAATACAATTCAAATGAAAAATTTAATATAAAGTAAGAGGAAAAACGTTTCGTTTTTCCTTTTTTTTTTGAATTTTTTAGGTTGAACAAAAATAAGATTAGTAAAACAGAGTAAAAAATGATTAACAGCAAAACAAAAAAAATACATAGTGCTGAAGTTATTAAAATTGAGGAAGTTGCAAAAAATTCTTATTTATTGGAATTGAAACCTCAAAGCCCAATAACGGTAAATGCCGGTCAATTTATTTCAATATATTGTGAGGGGTTGACGTTAAGAAGACCATTCAGCGTATTCTCCAATAATAATGGCAATATCGGAATTTTATTTAAGGAGAGAGGTAAAGGCACTCAATACATGAAGTCCTTAAAAGTCGGAGATATTGTTAATTTAATGGGAGATTTAGGGAACAGTTTCAAAATCGAAAATAAAAAATCATTATTAATAGGGGCAGGCATTGGCGTTGCCCCTATTTCTTATCTGAAATCAAAACTTACTGAGTGTAATATTCAAAATATTTTTATTGCAGGATACAAAAATATTGAAGAAATTCCTTCTTGTGTCAAATCTGATTATATTTGTACAGATGACGGAAGTTTTGGTGAAAGGGGAAATGTTTTAACGGTTTGCCAAAGTTTAATAAAAGAGTATCAACCTGATGTAATATACGCTTGTGGCCCTAAGGTTGTTTTAAAAGCGATTGCAGAGCTTGGCAAAAAATACGAAATTGAAACGCAGGTTGCAATGGAAAAAGTTATGGCGTGCGGAATTGGAGTTTGCCGAGGATGTGTAATTGATGTTATAAAGGACGGCAGAGTTCAAAATGCCAGCGTATGCAAGGACGGACCTGTTTTTTACGGAGAAGATATTGTATGGTAGCAGAGAATTTACTTAAAACAAATTTAAACGGATATATTTTGAAAAATCCTATTCTTACGGCGTCAGGAACGTACGGTTATGCTGACGAGTATGAAGATTATGTTGATGTCTCAAATTTGGGAGGGGTTGTTACAAAGGCAATATCTCTTCCTCCGAGAGATGGTAATAAACATCTACGTATAGCTGAAACGGAAGCAGGCATGATAAATTCAATCGGGCTTGAAAATATAGGTATTGACAGGTTTATAAATGAAAAATTGCCGATATTAAAAGAAAAAAATATAAATTTTATTGTTAATGTTGCAGGTTCAAGCATTGAAGAGTATGTTGAAGTAGCAAAGAAATGTGAAAGTAATCAAGTCGGTGCTATTGAATTAAATGTTTCGTGTCCTAATGTTAAATCAGGATGTTTAGAGTTTGGAACTGACGAAAAAAGTTTATATGACTTGGTTTCTATGGTACGAAATGTTTATAACGGTTTTTTAATTGTTAAATTAACTCCTAATGTAACTTCTGTCGAAAAACTTGGAATTGCAGCAGAAAAAGCAGGAGTAAATGCAATTAGTGCTATAAATACATTGAAAGGAACATCAATTAAATTAGATTTCATTAACGGAAAATTTATAAAAACTATTGTTCAAGGCGGATACTCGGGAGTCGGAGTTAAGCCTGTAGCGTTAAATGTTGTAAGAAGATTATCTTCTGCCGTAAGTATTCCGATAATAGGACTTGGCGGAATTGAGAAACTTGAAGATATATTGGAATTTTTCTCGGTTGGAGCAGAAGCTGTTCAAATCGGAACTGCTAATTTCAAATATCCGGATATAGCGGAACGGCTTGTAATTGAACTTAGTGAATTTATGAAAAAACACAAGTTCACAAGTTTAGATGAATTAAAGAAAGAATTGAGGGCATAATGAAAAATGAAGTTTTAGAATTACTTGAAAAAGCAGAGGGGGTATTGCATGGGCATTTTTGCCTGACATCAGGGTTGCATTCTGATATTTATTTTCAGTGTGCAAAATTATATCAATATCCCGATATTACGGAAATTTTAGGTAAAAAGTTAGCAGAAAAACTCGCAGATATAGAGTTTGACACTATTGTAGCACCTGCAATAGGAGCGGTAATAATCGGTTATGAAACAGCTAAGCAAGCGAAAAAACGTAACTTGTTTGTAGAACGAAAAGACGGAGTTATGCAACTTCGCAGAGGGTATAGCTTAAAGCAAGGCGAGAGGGTTGTAATTATTGAAGATGTAATAACAACTGCAAGAACAATAAGAGAAACGGAAGCCGCAATAAAAGATTTCGGATGTAATATAGTTGCGGTGGGGTGTATTGTAGATAGAACAAAAGGTTTAACCGAATACAATATAAAATCTTTGTTGCAAATTGACCCTGTTACTTATGAACCTGAAAATTGCCCGCTTTGCGAGAAAGGAATTCCTCTTGTAAAACCCGGAAGCAGAGAAGAAAAGGTAAAAGCATAATGAAGCATTTGATTGATATAGAAAGTATCTCAAAAGAGGATATTCTAAACATTATTGAGTGTGCAAGACAATTCAAAAACTCAGAAAAAAAATCTGATGTTGAAAAGAAAACACTTGCATTAATGTTCTATGAAAATTCAACAAGAACTAAATGCAGCTTTGAAATTGCAGGGCAAAAACTCGGAATGAATATTATTAATTTTGATGAAAGCCATTCTTCTCTTTCAAAGGGTGAAAGTTTAAAAGATACAATTGAAAACTTGTATTTTCTTGGTGTTAATGCTGTTGTAATAAGGCATTCACTATCAGGAATAATAAATAATGTTTTAAGATTGGTAAAATATCCGATGTGTTTTATAAATGGCGGAGACGGAACTCACGCTCATCCGTCGCAGGCTCTTCTGGATTTTTATACTATGCTTGAAAAAACGGGGAGTGTTGAGAACAAAAAAATAGCAATAGTCGGAGATATTGCTCATAGCAGAGTTGCAAAATCGAATATAGCCTTGCTTAAAAAATTCGGTGCGGATATTCATTTGTGCACTCCGTCCTACTTACAATTAGAGGACTTAGCTGCTTTTGATGTCAAGTATCATAATGACATAAAATCGGCCGTTGACGGGGCAAATATCGTAATGGCATTAAGAGTTCAAAATGAAAGACACGAAAAAGAATGCTACCCTGATTCACTAGAGTATAAAAGATTATATGAAACAGATACGGAGCTTTTAAGAAAATATGCTGCCGAAGATGTAATACTTATGCACCCGGGACCTGCGAACAGAAATATAGAAGTATCGTCGGAAATATTAGATAATACGCTGGGTAAAACAATTCTTGAACAAGCTGAAAACGGTGTATATGTAAGAATGGCAATATTAAATACACTTTTAAAGGAGAATAAATAATGCTTCTTAAAAATGCAAAAATAGTAAACCCGAAAACCAATTTTAATGAAGTATCGGATTTATGTATTGAAAACGGGATTATTACGGAGATAAGCAAAGATATAACGCCGAAAGAGAATGAGAAATTAATTGATTTAACAGGTAAAACAATTACTCCGGGGCTGATAGATATGCACTGCCACTTGCGAGAACCCGGGTTTAATGCAAAAGAAACAATAAAGACAGGAATTTTATCCGCAATAAACGGCGGTTATACCGCAATTTGTCCTATGGCAAATACAAATCCCGTTACTGATAACATAACAACGCTGATTTATGTAATAAGCAGAGCAAAGGAAGTCAGTGATATCGGATTTTATCCGATATGTACCGTAACAAAAGGTTTGAACGGTGAAAAAATTACAAATATATCAGAGTTAAAAGATAATGGTGCAATTGCGTTTTCTGATGACGGAAAACCGATTGAAAATATGCATTTATTAAGAGAAGCTCTTAAATATGTAAATTCGCATGACTCTTTAATAATCTCACACTCGGAAGATTCTTCACTGGCAAGGTTTGGCGTAATAAATGAAGGAAGAGTAAGTACAAAGTCAGGTTTAAAAGGTATTCCGTCAATAGCAGAATCTTCTGCAATAGCAAGAGAACTTGAGATTGTAAGAAATACAAACGGAAAGTATCATTTTGCACATATATCAACAAAACGTTCGGTTGAATTAATAAGACAAGCAAAAAAAGACGGGTTAAATGTTACTTGTGAAACGGCTCCTCATTATTTCAGCCTGACAGAAGATGATATGATTGACTATGACGCAAAATATAAAGTTAATCCGCCATTAAGAACAAAAGAGGATAAAGAAGCTATTATTGAGGGTTTAAAAGACGGAACAATTGATGTTATTGCAACCGACCACGCACCGCATACGGTTCATGAAAAAATGTTACCGATTCAAAATGCCCCTATGGGTATAGCGGGATTTGAAACTGCACTTGGGGTAACGCTTACGTACTTAGTGCATTCGGGACGATTAACTTTTATGGAAGCAATAAAAAAATTGACTTCATCCCCTGCAGACATTCTCAAAATCAAAAATCAAGGTACAATAGAAGTAGGAAGAAATGCAAACTTAACCGTGATTGATGAAAATAAAGAGTGGGAAGTTGATTCATCAATATTCAAGTCAAAATGCAGAATTTCTCCTTTTGATAAGAAAAAACTAAAGGGAAAAGCTATTATGACAATAATAAACGGAAAAATAACGGAAATAGGATAACAAAATGATAATAAGACCGGAAATAAAAGAAAAAATAGTATTAGCACTTGATGTTGACAGTGTTGACGAAGCAAAAAAGCTCATTACGGAATTGAAAGACTACGTCGGAGTATTCAAGGTCGGATTGCAAATGTACACAGGAAACGGGTATGGAATATTTGATTTTATGAAAGAACAAAATATCAAATTTTTCTTTGATGTAAAACTTCATGATATCCCGAATACGGTTGCAAAAGCGGCGGAAAATATAATAAGACACGGAG
>CAYYPD010000043.1:0-16921 GCA_964473445.1 uncultured Muribaculaceae bacterium | reverse complement strand
AAGTTTGTAATCGGGTGCAAAGTTATAATCTTTGACAATATCATTATAATCAGGACTGTAAACATGTTCATAATGCAAATTCCCAAGAACTGCGTCATAAGCCTTTCTTTTTATTGCTTCATTATCAGGATTTCTATAGTTTCCGAAACTTTCCCCTAAAGAAGCAAAATATGGGGTTTGTTCTTGAATATATTGTTTTACTTTTGAATGGATATCTGTTTTTTCATCATTATAGTGCAGATATCCCATATCGGCTCTTAAAAAGTCAAAATTATATTCCTTTTGAAACTCTGCATTTTTTTTGCATATAAAATCCCAGGCACTTTCATTTGGTCTTGAAATATCAATATTTCCGTATTTATCAAAGTGATACAGTTTATATCCTGTTAAATTACCAAAAATATGATCATCAATGTTATCGGTAAACGTAGCCCAGGTTGAATTACCGTTTCCGTTCATTTCTTTAAAAACAATTCTTCTTTTCGGGTCATCTATACTTATCGGTCTTGTTTCAAATCCGCAAGAGCGAACATGATTCATCAATTCTACTCTTCTTTGATTTCGGCTGTCTATGTCGCCATTCCCGAAGAGTAATTCTCTAATTTTATCTTCTTTTAAACTATATAGATTTTTAAGTGTTATTTCAGGTATTTTTTTACCTTTTGGATCACCATTTTCCCTTAAAAATTCAACAATGGAAGTCTTTACTTCACTCCCGATTTTGTCTATATCAGTATCAGGATATCGTAATTCTTTGCTTTTTGTAGAATCAAGTTTTGCCCAGTTAAAATTATCAGGATTTATAAAAACTTCTTCTGAAAATCTGTCTGTATGTTGAAGAAAATCCATCCCAACGTTTTTGTTTAACGCATGAAGTAAATTTACGGTTAGTTTTAACTGCTTTTCAGGAGAATCAAAGCCTTGTTTGGTTAACTCGTCATCCATAAACTCTTTTGTTAACTTAAAGTTGATAGGAGAATACAGTGAACCTTGGCAACCCTGTTCAAACAAAGGCAACATGTGAACCGAATCTTCGGGGAATGTCATTGCGTATTTTATAACATCCAAGTATGTACCTATTGCACGGGGGTTAATACCTACAATTTTGCTTTGTTTAAGCCATTCACTATTTTTTTCTTTTGAGTGAGGTGCAACTACTTGTTTTCCGTTAAATATTTCTTGAACTTGCCTGCTGCCGATTAAATTTTCAAGTGCCTTATATGTTGTGTTAAAATCCCATTCAAGTGCTGTTTGCGGTTTTATTTTGTAATAAGGATTGCTTCCTCCTTGTATTAAATGTTTGTAGGAGAACGCAGATTTAACACTATTATTAGGTTTTACATTAATTGAATTTACAGGCATACTTACTTCACACTTCTGATATTATAAAAACACAATGAAGTTAATAATTGCCTTTTAGCCTGTATTGTTTAATTTTCAGATTTTGGTTTGCTAAAATACTTGTACTTAATATGTAATCCCATATCAATTGATAAGAACAACATATTTAAAATATACAAGATTATAACTAAATCGGGATTATATAATATCTTATGTAAAATTCCGAATATATAGCCTAAGAAAATCAGGCATGAAAATCTAAGACTTTTTCCCTCGACTCTTTTGGCTTTGAATGTTTTATATGCAGCAATCGGCCAACTTGCACCAAAACATATCATCATTCCGGCTTCATAAATACTCATATTTTCTCCTTCTCGTTATTAATGTTTTGATATTTAACCTTTTAACGAGATTAAATTTATCACACTAATTAACTTTTAGCAATATTTCCTCCGTTAACTTTTAAGAAAATAACAAGCGGAATTACTATAAATGAAACCAATGCCGCAAATTGGAAAATATCCGCAAATGCACATAATTTTGCTTGAGCAAGTAATTGTTTATATAAAATTGCATTTGCTTTTTTTGCTGCAATTATACTTGGTGCACTGCTCATAAAATGAAGTTTTAATGCGGAAAAATGTCTTAAAAATACAGAATTTAATACAGACATATTTCCGACCAAATAAGTTTGATGAACCTGTGAAAGTTGAATAGCAAAACTTGCAGCTAAAGAAGTAAACATTGAACCTGTAACACATTTTGATAAACTATGGACACCTGCTGCGTCAGCAATTTTATCTTTTTCAAGAGTTCCTAACGCCAAAGCTGAAATCGGAACAAGGCTGAATACGGAACCAAACCCGAAGAAAATATTTGAAGTAACTATTGTATATGGAGATACTTGCAGGTTTAAATTTGCACAAAGTGCAATTGAAGTACCTAAAAATGCAAAACCTATTGCAATTAATAATCTCGGGTCAAATAATTGGCATAATTTGCCGATAAACAATAATGCAAGACAAGCAACTACCCTGCTTGCAAGAGCTAGCCCTGTTAATGAAGCAGTATAGTGCATTAATCCCTGATAAAATTGAGGTAAAAGTATAACGGTTACGCAAACCATAACATTGACAAGTATTCCTAACAGAGTACCGATAACGAAATTCAAGTCCTTGAAAACTCTTAAATTTACTATCGGAGCCTCAATTTCAAGTTCTCTGACTATGAATAAAAACATGCAACCCAATGAGAACAAGCTTAATCTGCATATCCATTCGCAATCAAACCAGCCGTATTGTTGCCCTTTATCCAGTACCACTTGCATTGAAAATAACCACAATACCAAAAACAGAAATCCTAAGAAGTCTATTTTCTCTTTTTTTCTTTGTTTTGCAGTATCATTTATTGTCAAAGGTATTAATATAAGAGAAATTATACCTATCGGAATATTAATAATAAAAATCCATTGCCAAGAAATCGTATCGGCAAGTATTCCGCCGACAGTAGGACCCATAATTGATGAAACCATAATTGCAAAAATAAAAATTGCCATAGCATCACCTTTTCGGTCTTTTGGAAACTCCTGCAGCAAAATAGACTGTGACAACGGCATCAATACTCCGCCGCCTATACCTTGAATAATTCTTCCTAAAATCAGAATTACAAGGCTTGGAGCTATAGAACAAATAACAGATCCGATTGTGAATAAAGTTATAAATATTTTTAAAAAATCTAATCGTCCGAGTTTTCTTGCCAACCAACCTGTCAACGGCAAAAATATACCGTTTGCAATCATGTAACTTGTTACAACCCACTTTGCTTCATCATTGGTTGACCCGAAGGAGCCTGCAATGTGAGGTAATGCTACATTGGTTGCACTTGTTGCTAAAAAAGCAAAGAAGGTCGGCAACGTAACTATAAAAGACATCAACCATAACGGAGTCTTTTTTTCTTTTTGAATTTCAACTGTTTCAGCCATTATTTTATTTTAACTTTCGGAACTATACTCATACCCGGGGCAATATTGTATTCTGAAATATTCTCGTCAAATACAATTTTTACCGGTATTCTTTGTACAACTTTAACGTAACTGCCTACTGCATTTTCCGGTGGAAATAAACTTGCCTTTGCACCTGATGCCTTTTGTATGCTGTCAACTTTACCTTTAAATTTTTTATTCGGGTAAGTATCAATTTTAATTGTAACTTCTTGACCGCTCTTCATATTAGTCAATTGTGTTTCTTTAAAGTTTGCTACTATCCACATCTCCGGAGAAACTATAGATGTTACGGGTTGCCCGATTTGAACATAGTTGCCTTTTTCAACACTTCTTGATGATATATTTCCGTCTTGCGGAGCATATATTTTTGTATAAGACAGATTAAGTTTTGCTTGTGCAAGTTGAGCTTCAAGTTTTTCTATATTTGCAGCCGTTGCATCATTTTTTGACATTGATGATTGTAAAGCTGCTTGCATTGCTTTTTCTTTATCAAGAGCTTGTTTATATGCAGTTTCCGCAGAATCATACTCTTGTTTTGTGCAAAGTCCCTCTTTTTGCAATTTCTTATATCTGTTGTAGTCTTTTGTTGCAAAATCTAAGTTTTTATTTGCTTGTGCCAAATTAGCTTCGGATTTTTCTATTTCATCAGATGAAACATTAGTGTTTGCTTCCGCTTCTTTTATTGCAGCTTCAAGTTCATTAACTTTGTTTTGATAATCATTCGGGTCAATTTCCAATAACAATTGCCCCTCTTTAACAAAGTCATTATCGTTAAAATACAACGCTACAACTTCTCCTGCCACTTTTGGAGCAACATTAATTAATCTTCCCTCAATAAACGCATCATCCGTTGATTGGTATTTAAGAGAATTAATAAAAGACATAATACTTAAAATAACAAGTACTGCCATTATAATTGACGGGATAACAACTCTCTTCTTTTGATACGGTTTTCTATTTTTCTTTTTCTTTTCTTTCCAAGCTTTTAATCTGATTTTTGCTTCTTGTTCAAATATGTCTTTCGGCTTTTTTGTCATTTCTAATCCTTTCGGCTCAAGTTCTCCTGTATTTTACTCAGAACTTTAATGCAATTGTACATATCATCATCAGATATGCCGTCCAAGTAATTTTTTCTTGAGCGTTCAATGTTCGGCTCTATTTCTGCTCTGTTTTTTTTTCCTTTTTCGGTAATTTTAATTTTATTTACGTGTTTACTGTTTTCTCGTGTTTGAATTTTTTCAATGAGTTCTTTTTCTTCAAGGATTGATAAAATTCTTGCCATATTAGACTTATCTTTATAAAGTTCTTTGCATAATTCATTTTGATGAAGTAAAACATCATCATTAAGCATGCTAAGTACAACATATTGTTCCGGTGTAATGTCATATTTTAATTCTGCAAACATTTCTAAGTTGTGTACTTTAATTGCTCTTCCTGCTTGAACTATTGCGTTTCCGATAAGTTTATAGAAAATTTTAGTAAACAAAATTTTTACCTCTCAGTTATTATAGTAACTCAACATTAAAAATTTTCAATAGGAACTTTTTCGTTACTTAAACTAAATTAAGAAAAATTAAATATTGCATTTAAAATTTATGTGTTACCATAGTAACATACTAAGGAGATTTCATGAAAAAGATATTTACACTAATAGCCGTATTTATATTATTCTTATGTTCTGTTGACGCTAAAACAGAAAATACAAATACAATCGATTACGTCAATATTCCATTTTGGGAACATTTTAACGACGAAATCTTAGTTGATAACATATACAAAGTTTATTCTAATAACAATGACTTAAAAGCAGCCTCATTAAAGGTTTCGCAAGCACAAAGACTTGTTAAAATGTCATTTGCCAATGAACTTCCTCATATCGGTTTCGACGGTTATGTCGGAGAGATTTTCCGCTCATCTGATATCTTGCACGGAGAAGTAAAAATTCCCGATTATACTGAATCTCGTTTTTTACTCCCTCTAACGCTAAATTATGAGCTTGATATTTGGGGTAAAAATCACTTAAAAACGAAATCTCAAAAGAAGCGTTTTGAAGCACTTCAACAAGATGAAAAATCAGCTTATATATACATTACATCTGCATTTGCGGCAGATTATTATAATTTGGTAAGAGTGGATAAACTTATTGAAATTCAAAAACAACTGATTGATATTCAACAAGAGATTGTGGACTCTGTTGAAAAGAAAAAAGATATAGGTACTGCCACAATTACACAATTAATTCTTGAAAAGAAATCTTTGACTTATTTCCAAGAACAACTTAAAAATCTTCAAGAAAAACAAGATGTACTAAAAAATCAGTTAAACGTAATATTGGCTGACAGAGAATTTAATGATATTAATAGAATTCCGTTTGACAACATTAGTTTTGGCGTTTTTGTTCCACCGGATATTAATTCTGATGTTATATCCAAAAGACCGGATGTAATTAAATCAGAGTTAAATTTGGAAAGAATTGGTATTGATGTAAAGGTTGCAAAACGTGAATTCCTCCCAACATTTAATATTGTCGGTAATGTAGGCTTTAATGCGTATAATTTGTCTTCATCACACAAGTTTCTTGCCGATGTAGGAGTCGTTCCATCTCTTGATTTATTTATGGGCGGTAGAAAAGTTCAATTTTTGAACTTTAAAAAGGACGAATATAAAATCGGATTAGAAAATTACAACAAAACAATTTTAACTTCGATACAAGAAACAAATGATGCTTTATACTTGTTAAAATCTGTAGATGATAAATATATGATTGTTAATGACAGATTAGATTTAAGCAAAAAAGAATATGAACTTATGGAAAAACGTTTAGAAATCGGAACTGCGGATAATTTGAATTTGTTATATCAAAAACAAGCTGAATTAATGATAGAAATTCAAGCAGTATCGCTAAAAATCAATGATATAATTGCAAGTATCAATTTATATCAATCATTAGGCGGTTTTGATTTTTATACAACGGAAAATATATAATTTATTCGTAAATTGCAACATCTAAAAACGGGAGCATAGTAATTATAATAATTATTATCATAAATTTTATATTACCGTACTCCTCTAAATATGGGAATTTAGTATTTACATATTTTTCAAACAGCGGACAAGATAACAATATTAAAGCGAGAATCGGAATCAAAGTAAAAAAGTGTTTGGCTGTTGCAAAGTAAATAAAGGCAACAACAAATAATACAGAAAAGAACCACGCTAAAAAATTCTTTAGTTTATCCATATTCAAATACCCCTTGTTTGTATTTTCCAATGTTCTGTTTAGTAATTATATCATAAATCAATATATTAATAATCACATGTAACGAAAAATAAAAAAGCCCTCATTGAACTGAACTGAAACTCTAAAACCTGACAAAGTAAAAAAAGTTGGTTTTAGAGTTTCAGTTCAAAATCGGCTCTTTTTAAATATCTAAAACTAATTCAAATTATATCTGAACATTGGTTTAATGTTTTCAACAACGCATAAATCAAATTTCTTGTCATCTGTTGATGGCGGACAATATTGATTTCGTTCTATTCCGTCGCAATACTTTTTGTAAGAAGGAACTATATTCGTATCTGCTCCTAAAGCGGTGCAATATGCTTGTCTGTATGAGAAGAACGAAGTTTCTTTAGCTTCTCTGCCATCTTCCCCGGGTACTTCATTCGGATTTTTTACAAATACTCTTGCATAATTACACAATTGTATGTTTTCTTTTCCTTTTACATAGCAGTTTTCAGGAACGGAAGCATCTTCTCTTGAGCCGTAGTTATCATCATAATAATAACCTTTAACTTTTGAGTTTATGTATTGTACAATACGACCTGTTAATTTACCGTCTTTCTTTTCAAGCAAATTATCTGCGGCAGCACCTAACGGGAATACTTCTCCTGAATCCATTATAAGGAAAGTTACTATATCAGGAGCTTTTCTTGATATTGCCTGATTAGATATATTTGGGTTGGAATTACCGTTTAGGTCAACACCAATTAATCTAAACCCGTATATATCAGAAATTTTGGAATTTACAACTCTGTGGGAAATATAATATTTTTGTCCGTTAGTTGTTCTAAAGTTTGGTACTTCGTTTGTAAAGTTGCCTGAGTCCTCATCTGAATTCTTTGTTTTTATATAAGGAACATCATTTGTATCAAGTCCTACATCAAATAAGTCCTCCTTTCCGCAATAAACTTGACCTGATGTATTTAGCATTTCAGCTAATTTAGTACAAAAAACAGGTTTAAATTCACCTCTGATATTTTGACAACTTTGGTCATATAAAATAGTGGTACTGTCAAGATTTACGTCAGGGTTTAATATCAATTTTACAGAGCCTACACTGTTTGTTTTACAATATAAAGTTGCTGTTCTTGGCATATTACTGCTATCTGCAATATTTGAATCTTTTATAAAATCATCACCCGAAACATCTTTTCCGGCAATTAATTCTTCAATCATTGCGTTAATATTATTAAAAACAAAATAAGTTGTAGATGCGTAAGAAGCTCTAAGAACCTTTAATGTAGGAACAGAAAATGCCATAATAACCCCTACAATTGTTAAACAGATAAGAACTTCACTTAGTGTAAAACCTTTTTTATACTTTTTCATATAAATTTTCCTTTAAGAATTTGTAGCATTCTTCATAAGTTGATACTTCTATTATATCGTTACATTTTAAATTTTCTTTAGTTATGTTTAAAACAGATTTATTTTCTCTGACAGCATATACTTTTATATTATTTTTTATTGCATTAAAGACGATGGAAGAACCGAGTGCATTATATGGCATTATCAATGCTTTTATGTCTTTTCTGCTAATATACTGTTCCACTTTTTCAAAAGAAAATAACGGTGCATTTTTAAGTGCAATCAAAAGGCAAGGTAAAAACGTCGGAGTAATATATTCTGCGGCAGCTCTCGGGTCAACAAGATCCGTCGTTATTATAATATCTTCAAATGCAGGTGAGTGTACAACAGGAACCTTTAGTGTTCTTGTCAGATAATGTGAAATGATAGCTTCAACTCCGCCTACAATATCAACACCTTCTCCGTCTTGATAATTGTCATCAGGTGCTTCATCAAATTTGCAGACAACTGCAAGAACATTTGCCCCTTTTTCTATTAATTTTCTTCCTGCCTCTGCCATTGTTTCAGGATTTAACACACTGCCTGATGAAACACCGCTTTGAGTATTAAAGAATTCAACTCCGCAAGGTTTATCGGTTATTTCATATCCTATGACATTGACTCCATAGATAGTTTTAACGGCATTCATCGTATTAATATGAACATTTAAAACGCCTTGAGAAATGCCTTTATCAAAAATAATTCCGATTTTATTGTTCTCTGACGGAATAAGACCTAAGTTGCCTTTAAAAAGTTCAGTTAATGTTGAACCCTCTGTATAAAGCATGTTATCTGAAATACCGGTAAAACAAGCGGCATTCACCACATTAGGATTTAAAATTACGTTAAAATCTCGGGCAAACATTTTTGCCGTCAATGAAGCATCTCCGGCGAACCCCCCAATACAAGCTCCGATTCCCGTCGGAACCACCATTGCAATTGTCTCTTTTTTTTCATCAAAACTCAACATATTCATTAGCCTTCAATGGTACACATTTTTGACCTTGAGATTCCAATAAATCTGCGAACTTGTTAACATCTACCCTTATAGCAGGAAATGTATTATAATGCATAGGAATAATTTCAGGTGCATAAAGCATTTTTGCTGCTACTGCAGCGTCTTCAATCCCCATAGTATATGTTCCACCGATAGGAAGCAGCGCATAATACGGATTATACAATTCTCCTATTAAAGAAAAATCTGAAGTTAAAGAGGTATCTCCGGCATGGAATATGCGAGTACCGTCAATATCAAAAAGGTAGCTTACTGCAAGTCCGCCATAAGGTAAATCAGGGTTTGAACTTGAATGAACGGCATTTAAAACTCGAACCGTACCCCAATTAAATTTTAGATATGCTCCATTATTTATTCCGATTGCCTTAGCTCCTTTTTCTAAACAATAATTTGCAAGTTCAAAAGCAGCAATTATAGGAGTACCTGTGTGTTTCGATATTGCAATTGCATCTCCGAGATGATCAAGATGAGCGTGAGTAACAAATATATGAGATATTCTTTTTTTCTTATAATCAAAATTCGCACTCGGATTTCCCGATAAAAACGGGTCAATTAAAATTGTATCTCTGTCCTTATCTATACAAAAAGCACTATGCCCTATATAGGTCAATTTCCTCATATTGTTTGCTCCTTACAATTTTAATTCATTGTAGCATATATTTTGCTACTTTGTCTTGTTTGTCCTCCTTTTAGGGTATATCAAATATTGCCGATTTTTAAATATCTATATTTGTTAGGTTACATTTAATTATTTTTTATGTCCTCCGGACGGTGAAACTTTTTAAAAAGTTTCACAAAACCTGAGCCGGAGCTTCACTCACTAATAAATTGTAATGCAATACCAAAGTTCGCATAAGAAGATGCTCACTTGCTGTTGTATTGCATAACATTTATTGTTCGTTTCGCTATGGTTGCAAAAACTATAAATTAATTTTAAAATATCGATTGTGCATACTTTGCTTAGCAAATACAGCCCTTGCACCCCTGAAACAAGTTCAAGGCGACATGTATTCATTAAATAAATTAATACAACAAGATTGCTTTGTTGTGTTTTCAACCGCTCCCCACAAAGACGAAAAACAGCCTCATGTCATTCTGAAAGATTAGAAATAGCATAGTTTTTCAATCTGTCCAGAATCTCATTGTTTCTAAATTCCTACGAGATATTAAATAAAAGTTACTGTCTGATTAGTAAATCAAATCTACAATTGATTATTGATAGGTACGCAACCATATATGGAATTTCGTAACTGCACTTATTTCGACAAATACAGAAGTACAAATCAGAAATAATCACATTCAAAATGTCCCTTAAAATTGCATTAAATCAACAAATTTTTATTATTTTTAACTTCTTGCCAATTTTTGAATTTCATGTATAATATTTATGGTTATAGTTAATTAGTAAGGTGTTACTGCTAAATATATATTAATTTATATATTTTTTTGCAGATATTACGAAAGAGTACATGACTGTTTGTGAATTTAATTACAAGTATTTAAAAGACAATTCAACTCCGGGAAGCTGGCGGAGAGGTTACGAGTATTATCAAAGCGAACAAGTTTCTTCTGTTGAGATAGGAAAAACAGGTGTTAGTGCTAAAGTTAAAGGTAATTATAAGTCATCTTATGATGTTGAATTAAAGTTTAAAAAATCAAGTGTTGAACCTTCCTGCTCTTGCCCGTTGAAAGAAAAATGGTGCAAACACGCTATTGCAGTTGCAATGAAAGCAATAGACGCTCACGCTTACGATGATTTTTTAGAAAGAAGATTTAAAATTCCGGCTGACTATTCTGATACACAAACTGAAATGAATCCCGATCCTCAAGGCGGATATATATTCCATTTTAACCCGAAACGAAGACAAAATTTCTTCTCTATTCTGGTAATGGACAGAAATACAGGTAAGGTTATAAGAGATATTGAAGCCTTATTTAAAGCAATAATTGCCGCACAAAAAGCTAACCCCGATTTCGAACTTAACAATTCACAAAAGGTTGAACTTGCTATATTTCAGCAGTTATTAAAAGTTTCAAGGTTGGATAAAAAAGCAGGTTGGTACGATATCCCGATTGCAAAATTTGACGGTTTTTTTCAACTTTTAAGTAAAGCTGATGATGTTATTGACGGTAAGTCAAAACATAAATTGGTATTTGGTAATGACGAATGGAAATTGTCTTTATCCGTTAATTTCTCAATGGTCGGGAATGTTTTATTATCATTATACTGGCAACGTCCGGATAAAAATGATATTATTCCGTTTGAGGAAGTCAGATATTTTTCAAGACAGTTAAAATGGGGACGATACAAAAACAGAATATTCCCTATTAACATTGCGTTATCGGCATTGCCTCAAAACCTTATAAAATCTACGTTTACTGATGTTAAGGATGCGGAAGGTGCAAAGTTCTTGTACGAAGAACTTCCAAAATTAAGACAAATGATACCGTGTGATGTATCAGAAGTTATTGATAAATTAACACTGGAGCAAAAACCTCCGCTAAACATCGTTACTATGGGATTGGACTATGACGGGGCATTAAAAGCCGAATTGGAATTTGATTATGACGGAACAATTGTTGCATATTCAAAATCCGCTTCTAAAAATCCTTATGTAACAGTGAAAAAACCTAAAGAGGACTTACTTTACTGGGTAAGAAGAAACATTGCACACGAAGAAAGAGCATATCAAATGCTTTTAGCGTGTAAATTTGCCCCTATGCAAACAAATAACCTTGCATTAGAAAAAGAAAATGCAATTGATTTCTACAATTATTACCTGAAACAAGCAGGTGACGGGTGGGTATTTAAAGAAAAAGACGATATGAGCTTTTTTAAAATATCAAATAATCCACTTGAAATAGTTGCTGATATCGATTTCGCCGTTGATTCAACAGACAGTTTTGAACTTTCTATCTATGGAAAAGTCGGAGAAGAAATAATTTCGTTTGATGAAATTTACAATCTGATAATCGAAGGTGATAAGTATTTAAGAGTTAAAAATAACGGGTTTGTTGAAGTTCCCGGGCAGGATATTTTCTCGGTATTAAAATCTTTTAACACGTTTGATGTTTATAAAAATGATGATAACCGCTACATTGTAAAAACATTCAGGGCAGGCTTATTATCTGAAATGCAAAATTTAGGCATTAAACTTAAAATGAGCAGAAGATTTTCAACTTTCTGGAAACAAATTTCAACATTTTCTACAATGGAAAATGTGTCACTTCCAAAAGGTATAAATGCAGAATTAAGAGAATATCAGTTAAAAGGGTTCAGCTGGTTATGGTTCCTGTATAAATACGGCTTAAATGGAATTTTGGCTGATGACATGGGTCTTGGTAAAACACTTCAAGCATTGACTCTTTTACAAAAGGCAAAAGAAAAAGATAAAAAAGCTCCGTCATTGGTTGTTTGCCCGACTTCGGTTGTATTTAACTGGGAAAGCGAAGTTCAAAAGTTTATTCCGACTTTAAAGTGTTTAAAATTAAGCGGAACAGAAAGGAAAGAGCATTTTAACGAAATACCTAAAAACGATATTATTATAACCAGTTATGCTTTAATCAGGCGTGATATTGAAAAATTAAAGAAGTATGAATTCAGATATATTATTTTAGATGAATCTCAAAACATAAAAAACCCTGAATCAATGACGGCAAAATGTATAAAGATGTTGAACGGTCAGCATAAATTAGCACTTTCAGGTACGCCTATTGAAAACAAACTTGAAGAATTATGGTCTGTATTTGATTTCTTAATGCCGGGGTTCTTATTGAGTTTAAATGAATTTAACTACAGATATGTTACTCCGATTGTTGACAGGGGTGAAAAAATTGTTGAAAAACGTTTAAAATCGCAAATTTATCCGTTTATTTTACGCCGTATGAAACGTGACGTAGCAAAAGATTTACCTGATAAAGTTGAAAATATTGCATATTGCGAATTGACTCCCGAACAAAAAGATTTCTATCTTGAAGTTTTGGATTCAACAAAAGAAGAATTATTCAAATCTATTGCAGAAAACGGCTTAGAAAAGAGCAGAATGAGCATATTCTCAGCATTGTTGAGATTGCGTCAAATATGTTGTCATCCTCGTTTATACGATAAAGACGACAAAAAAGGCATTGAAACCTCGGGTAAATTTGAACAGTTAAAAACCATGCTGGAAGAAATTATATCCGAAAACCACAGAGTTTTATTATTCTCTCAATTTGTTGATATGCTGGATATTGTAAAAGCATGGCTTGAAAAATCGGGCATAAAACACGAATATTTAACAGGCTCAACAAAGAACAGGCAGGAAGTTGTCGAAAGATTTAATAATGACCCGACAATACCTGTTTTCTTGGTCAGCTTAAAAGCCGGCGGAACAGGTTTGAACTTAACAGGTGCAGATTATGTAATTCACTATGACCCGTGGTGGAATCCTGCTGTTGAAGATCAGGCAACTGATAGAGCTTATCGTATAGGTCAAACGAAAAAAGTATTTGTATATCGTTTGATTACAAAGAATACTGTGGAAGAGAAAATTCAAAAACTAAAACAGGATAAGAGAAACCTTGTTGATTCTGTTATCTCTGTTGACAGAAACATAGGTAAAACACTTACTTATGCTGATTTACAAGATATTTTCTCAATAGATTAATAATGAAGAATTAAATATGCTAAAAAGATATACCAGTAAAGAAATCAATAAAATCAGAAGAGATATATTCACGAACGTAATTGAGCCTGCATTTCTTGAGCAGGGATTTACAAAATCAGAACATAATTTTTCTCAATATGATTATGTTCCCGGGATTGGTTATATCTATGAATTGTTTAAATCAATCGAAAACAATAAACTTGTAAGAATAAGTGTTAAAATTATTAATAAAGAACAAACTATTAAAATAAGTTTAAATATTTTTGATGACAACCCTAATTCTATTGAATTTGCACTTCAAGAATTAAATGGGACAGAAGAAAGACTGGATATCGGATTTCTGAAAACAATTCCGTTATTAAGCCCCAAATTTTGGTTTGGACGTTATAAAGTTCCGAGATATTCTTTAGGGTCGGAGAAGAAAATTGAAAAATTAAAGAGCAGATTAAAAAAAGATATTCGAAACATAAATTATTACATTAATCAATGGCTCACTATCCATAAATAAATTTTTGCTATTACCTTTGTTTATAATAAAATATTTTTAGTAAAGTTATAAACAGGTGGATAATATGACAGAGAGTACAAAAAAGGATTTTAAAGACAGCATAAATTTACCGAAAACCACTTTGGAAATGCGTGCTAATGCTACAAAAAAAGAGCCTGAAACTCAAAAATTTTGGGAAGAGCATAACATTTATCAAAAGATGAATGAAAATAAAGATAAAACAAACAGTTTTATTCTTCATGACGGACCTCCGTATTTGAGTTCGGAGAAAATTCACGTTGGTACAGCTTTAAACAAGATTTTAAAGGATATTATTATCAAATATAAATCACAAAAAGGCTTTTATGCTCCTTATGTACCCGGGTATGACGGTCATGGTCTGCCGATTGAAAATAAAGTTGTTAAAAATATTGAAGGAGGAAGAGATGCACTTACTCCTGCACAACTCCGTGAAAAATGCAGAGAATATGCTTTTAACAGTTTAAAAGGTCAAGAGTCTGAATTTAAACGTTTAGGTGTCTTAGGAGACTGGGAACATCCTTATTTAACTATTGCTCCTGAATATGAAGCTGAACAAGTCAGAGTATTCGGTGAAATGTATAAAAAAGGTTATATTCAAAAAGGTTTAAAACCTGTATATTGGTGTGCTTCTTGCGAAACAGCTTTAGCAGAGGCTGAAGTTGAATATGCAGACCACACTTCAACAAGTATTTATGTACGTTTCAAATTCACTGAAAACGACAAGAAAACAGTTTATAAAAAAATCAATGACAATTCCGAAAAAGATTTATATGCTGTTATTTGGACAACAACTCCTTGGACAATTCCGTCAAACTTAGCTGTTTGTTTAAATGCAAGACTTGAATATACAATATTTGAATACAACAATGACAGATATGTTGTAGCAACAGACTTATTAAGCTCCTTCTTAAAGGATGTTGCTTGGGATGAAGCACAAATTAAAACAATCGGTGTTTTAAAAGGTGCTGAATTTGAATCAATGAACACATTCCACCCGCTATATAACCGTGAAAGTAAAGTTATTTTAGGCGATCACGTTACATTAGAAGCAGGTACCGGTTGCGTTCATACAGCCCCCGGACATGGTCTTGAGGACTGGGAAGTCTGTCAAAAGTACGACATTAAAACTTTCTCTCCTCTTGATTCAAAAGGTATTTGGAGAACAAGCGATTTCTTTAATGATACTGACTTAGTAGGCGTTCCTTACTATAAAGGAAACGGAATTGTTATAGAAAAACTTGAAAATGCTAAGGCTTTGTTGGCAAAACAAGACATTACTCACAGTTATCCTCATTGCTGGAGATGTAAAAAACCTGTTATATATAGAGCTACAGACCAATGGTTTGTAAAAGTTGATATGTTTAAAGAACAAACTTTAAATGAAATCAAAAAAGTTAAATGGATACCTTCTTCAGGTGAAGCAAGAATTTCAAACATGGTAGAAAATCGTTCTGATTGGTGTATTTCACGTCAAAGAGCGTGGGGGGTTCCAATTCCCGTTTTCTATTGTGAAGATTGTGGCGAAGTTATTGTTACTGATGAAACAATCGAACACGTTGCAAAAATGTTTGAGAAAGAAAGCTCTGACGCTTGGGTTAAATACAGTGAAAAAGAATTACTTCCCGACGGTTTTGTTTGCCCGAAATGCGGAAAAACTCATATCCGTAAAGAAAAAGATATTATGGATGTTTGGTTTGATTCAGGGGTTTCTTGGAGAGCAGTTGTTGAAAAAAGAGCAGATGAATTAAATCACACACCTGTTGATTTATACTTGGAAGGTTCCGATCAACATAGAGGGTGGTTCCAATCTTCATTATTAACATCTGTTGCCACTCAAGGCATTGCACCATATAAACAAGTTCTTACTCACGGATTTGTATTCGGTGAGGACGGAAGAAAGATGTCAAAATCTTTAGGTAATTATATAAGACCTGATGATATCATTAAAAATTACGGTGCGGATATTTTAAGATTATGGGCTGCTTCCGTTGATTACAGAAACGATATCAGAATCGGTGATAACATTATTAAACAACTTACGGAAATCTTTAAGAAAACAAGAAATACAGCAAGATTTTTACTTGGTAATTTGTATGATTTTGATCCGAAAACAGATTACGTTAAGTATGAGGACTTAAAAGCTCTTGATAAGTTCGCTCTTCATAAATTAAATGTTTTAATCGAAAATGTAACAGATGCGTTTGATTCTTATGAATTTTATCGTTATTTCCAATATTTGCAGAACTTTGCAGCTGTTGATTTAAGCTCATTCTATTTGGATATTGTAAAAGACAGATTATATACAAGCGGTAAAAAATCATTATCAAGACGTGCTTGCCAAACTGTTCTTTATGAAGTTGCACAAGCATTAACAAGAATTTTAGTTCCTGTAATGCCGCACCAAGCAGAAGATATTTGGCAGAATACACCTAAAAATCAAAGAAACGGCTTAGAGAGTATTTTGTTATCAGAGTGGCCGACTGTTCATTCTGCATGGAACAATACCGAATTAGAAGAAGAGTTCACTCAAATTCTAAAAGCTCGTGAAATTGTTACAAAAGCAATTGAACCGTTAAGAGCTGAAAAGAAAATCGGCAGTTCTTTAGAAACAGCCGTTTATATTGTTTCAGATAAAGCTGACTTATTGAAGAAGTATGAAAAGGAACTTTGCAATATATTCATTACTTCGCAAGCGTTTATAGTTAGCGAAAAGCCTGAAAATGTATTGAATGAATACTCAGAAGAGGGTTATAGCATA
>CAYYPD010000042.1:0-17239 GCA_964473445.1 uncultured Muribaculaceae bacterium | reverse complement strand
CTGCAAGAAAAGCACAAGTAGGAGATAAAATAATTATTTGTTCTTACGCTCAAATGACACCTGAAGAAGCCAAAACTTATAAGCCTACTATTGTTCAACTTGATGACAAGAATAATATTCTGTAAAATTTTTTAAATAACTGAAAGTCCTCGCAATTGCGAGGACTTTCGTCTTATATTATATAAAAAGAAGAATTAGATTATTTTTGTGAGTTTCTCTTTTGTGCATTTATACTTAATGCTGTTATGCCTGCGTTAAATAAAGCACCGCACATTGCACTTAAACCAAGATATATAGCAAAGTTTTTAAAATATTTCCCCATTCCGCCTGCTTTTTCAATTGCCTTTTTAGCATTTTGAGGGCTTAAAAAGTTAGTTGCAGTATTAGATATTGCAAAAACGCCTGCTGACATAATTGCTCCTCTTTTTGCAGAGTTTAAGTACATGCTTCTTTTAGGATTAGCATTGCTTACCGGTTTAATATTCATTTTTTATTCCTTTTCTATATTACACATAAAGGAGATAAAAAAAATATTTGTCATGAAAAATTGTTTTCTTTACAATTCGTTATATTTTTCAATGCAAATTGATAAAATTTCTTGCGGATTTTGGTGTTCTATATCAAACCAATTAATGTCTTTATTTGCTTTAAACCAGCTTATTTGACGTTTTGCATATCTTCTTGTATTCTGCTTTAAAAGGTTACTTGCACTTTCAAAATCAGTTTCACCCTTTAATAACGGGTATAATTCCTGATATCCGATTGTGTTCATCAGAATATTATTTTCGCCGTATTTTTGGAATAATTGTTCGGCTTCATGAAGCAAGCCTTGTTCAAACATTATGTCAACACGTTTATTAATTCTATCGTATAAAAATTCTCGGTTATCTGAATTTAGACCTATCCATAGTGTTTTATATTCTGCTTCTTTTTTCTTTTGTGCTTGGCTCATAGGTATTCCTAATGTTTTACATACCTCTAAAGCTCTGATTATTTTTACTTTGTTGTTAAAATGAATTTTTTGAGCCAGCTCAAAGTCAGCTTCTTTTAGCATATTATGCAGTTCTTCGGAGGATTTTTTATCTAATTCTGCCCTTAATTCTTCATTTGGAGCGACTCTTGGTAAATCAAAATCTTGCAATAAAATTCTGTAATATAAACCTGTTCCGCCTGCTAAAATCGGTTGTTTCCCTCTTGCTATGATATCATTTATCGCTTCTTTTGCTCTGTCACAGAAGTCTGCAGCCGTAAAGTTTTCAGTAACATCTATTATATCAATCAAGTGATGAGGAATGCCTTTTCGCTCTTCCATTGGTGGTTTTGCACTTCCGATATCAAGACCTTTATATATTTGTCTTGAATCAACAGATATAATTTCTCCGTTAAGCTCTTGTGCTAAATTAACGGAGAGAGCTGTTTTCCCCGATGCACTCGGTCCTGCTATTGCTATCAGTTTTGGTTTTGTCATAATAGTATTTTAGCATGATAATTGCATTGTAATTTATAAAGTATAGAAAAACTAAAAACAATATTATAAATAATATGGAGTTCATTGCCACAAGAACTGAAAATATATTAAACAAAAAGAATATTGATAAGACAAATATTGCAATTACAATATTTCCGATTATATTTTTAAAGAAAAATTTTATTGTTTTAAATATGCAAATTAAGAAATTTGATTTTTCGAAAACTAAACTTGAAAAATAAATATTTTGGATTAAATAAAGAACAACAAATAATAAGAAAAATGCACTTACCCATGCCATAACTATATAACTTTCTTCAACCGGTATTGCATTTGCTGTTTTCACTATGTATTCGTACGTTATATTATTCGGATTTGCAGTACTTATCGTTTTAACCCACTCAATAAAATAGTTCGGTGTTCCAAATGTTGTTATGCACAACTTGGCAGTTCCGTAAAAACTTCCGAATGTTAAAGCCAATACTGAAATAAAACCGCCTAAAAACTTTAAAAAATATTTACCTACACCTGTTGCAAAACCTTTTAAATTTTCAATTGATTTTTTATTTATTGTCTCAATCAAATCATTCGAGTTATACGTTACAACTGCAAGTTTATTTATATATAACCACCCTGCATAAAATGCAACAGTTAGCAAAAACAGTGAAACTAAAATCATTACTTTTTGTGTTTGCATTGGTTTACTTATAACCAGAAAGTTAGTAGCATATTGGCACAATAAAATATACAACAACAACGGTTGCATAAATATTAAGTTGTTTTTTAATATCTTATAAGAATTTTTAAATAAGTTATTCATGTCTTTGATTATATCATAGTTTTCAAGGTTGAAAATCAGTAACTTATTCTATCTGTATTAATTAGTTTCTCCCCAGTTTTTTACCTTGTTTCCGTTTGACTTCAATTTTACAGACAATATTCATATATATAAATAGGAATGGGTTAGTAAATCCTTTTAAATTGGATTTAAAATTAAGAAATCTTTTTAAAATATTAAAATTACTGTTAAACTTAAAGCGAGCGTTTTTACAGCTTTCCGTAAGTTCTTTGCTTGTCATATTTTGAGGTTTAAAAAGACCGTCTCCATAATGATAATTTTCATCAATCCACCAATTTTCACAAAGAAGCCGGTTTCCATTTTTTAACCTGTCATATAGTTTTGTAGCAGGCATAGGCATTAACGGGTTAAAATTTGCAGCGGCAAATTTGTTTTCTATTGCAAAGTCTGCTAACTTTTCTGCGGTTTCTTTTGTATCACTGTCATAACCTATCACAAATGTTCCATATATCATAATACCGGCTTCGTTAAGATTTTTTATCATCTCTTTATAGTTGTTATACTTTATATTTGCACCTTTTCCCATTTGTTTTAAGTTATCAATATTTAATGATTCAAACCCGATTAAAGCAATAGAACAACCGCTTCTCCTCATTAATTTAAGTAATTCTTTATTCTTTGCCACATCTAAACTTATTTGACAAAACCACTTTTTCTTTAATGGTATCATTGCTTTGAATAGTTTTTCAGCTTCTTCTTCATTTGAGAACAAATTGTCGTCAATAAAAAATATAAACTTTTCTTTTAGCTGTTTGATTTCATTTAAAACAACATCTATAGATTTTGTTCTTATTGAGTTTTTGAAAAAGGCATGAACAGAGCAAAATTCACAGGCAAATTTACATCCTCTTGAAAATTGTATCAGTCCTATTTTATTGTATTTTTCTTTGTCAAAAGCACTGTAATCATATTTTATTGTTGATAAATCGACTAAAAAATCAGATTCATAGCATTTTTGTAATTTATTATTCCTAATATCCTCAATTAAGTTATTCCATGTGCTTTCAATCTCCCCAATCATAACAGAATCTGCATGACAAAGAGCTTCATCCGGGCATGCACTCGGGTGAAAACCCCCCATAATAACTTTTTTGTCTTGCTTACGATAACTGTCCGCCAGTTGATATGCCCTTTTAATAGTAAATGTATCAACTGTCATGACTATATAATCAGACTCAATATCATCGGGCAGTTTTTCAACTCGTTCATCATAAAATAAAATTTCAACATCGCTTGGTGTCATTGCCTTTGCGATTGCAAATACAAGCGGGTACATAACATCTTTTGTTGCCATTGCAAACATGCTTGGTCTTATAAATGCGATTTTCATTGCTATTTTCCCCATTTGAATTGTTTTTAACTTATACAATATTAACATATAAGAATAAAAAAACTTCCTTATTACAATAAGGAAGAAAAATCAGTAAAAGAGACATCACCAACATTATTATTTTCTTTATAAATAAAGTCCAATCAAACAGATATATATTAAGTAAAATTAACACTCTTGACAAAAATCCATGGGTGTTTTATACAGAATAAGTATCCAAAGTACACTTATTAAAGTTTTGTAAATTTTATTAATAAAAAATACCAAACACTAGCAAATTTATTATTTCGAAACTTTTATGCACTGGGAGAATATCGGAAAGTATATATTTAAGGAAATTTATGCAAGTAAGCAGAGTGAACACATTTGTTCGGAACAATCACAAAAAACAAAAAGCATTAACTGACAATCAAAACAAACAACAGAATTTTAATGGAGCACTTGATAAAGTGGCTCTTGGAACTGCTGATTTAATTGAGAACGGCGGTCTTGTTGTATCATTTACTCTTCAAGATATGCTGGGTACAAATTTGCCAAGACCTATTATGGGTTTGATGAGAAACTCTAAAGAAAATGACGGCAAAAAGAATTTTAGTTTTGCCGCTAAAGAGATGGTAAGAGAATTTTTAACAGGTCCGAGCATGTTTATAATCCCGGGAATAATGCTTGGTGCCGGCGGTAAAACCCTTGGAAAAACAGTCGGAGTTCCAATGGAACAAATAAAAGCATTTGGTGAAGTCCACGCTGCTTCTCCATTGAATGCTGCAGGTAAAGCAATTAATCAACAAGAATTTTACCAAAGTGCTTTCACTGAAATTTTAAAAAATGCAAAGCATGAAGAAACGGCTTCATCTTCTACCATTCAAAAAGCAAGTGATTTCGCTAAAAGATTATTTACAACAGCTACGGATAAAGTTGCAAGAAAAGAAACTTTAAACAGTTTATCCGATGAATTTGTGGATATTGCAAAAAAATATGCAAGCGATACCGTAAACACGGATTTTACCACAGCAACAGTAAAAAATTCTACAATGCCAATTAAAGATACTGTTTCAAATATGACCGCTTATGCAAGTGATGTTGTTGAAAAAGTTAAAAATCAAGACGGAAGCAAAATTGCTTCAACAATAAAAAATCTCGTAAATAAAAAGACTGTTATAAGATTTGGAATGAATGTTGCAATGATTAGTGCAATATTAGCTTTCCTTAAAATAATTCCTAAATTATATAATAAAGCGGAAGGTAAGGAAAATGCAGGTCTTGCAGGTTTAATGAAAGATGAAACATTAAATGATAAATCTTTAAATGCACAAACAACTCAAAAAACCGATAAAAAAGATAAAGCTAATCCGTCATTTGGTTCTGCTGCAACGGTAGTTGAAAAAGCTGCAAACAAATTGACAAGCTCGGGTTTTATCGGCAAATTTGCAAAAGGTATGGAATTTGAAGGCATAAATGTTTCATTTCCGTTATTGTTATCAATTATGGGGTTTGGAATTCTTTTACCGAGAACAAAACAAGCAAAAGATAAATATGACAGAGAAGAAATTCTAAGACGTGATGTTACAACTTGTGCTACTATGTGCTTCGGTGAAAAAGCTTTAAGAAAAGGTTTTTCAAAAGCTAGTGAAAAAAGTTCCGGTATGGTATTAGCAAATAAACCTGCAAACTTTGATTCTCAACCTTTTTTCAAAAAAGTATTTGACTATATCAGACCTATCAAGGGCGTAAATACTTTGACTACACCTCAAATAGTTTCAAAATATAGCGGAATAGATAATTATAAAGACGGAATAACAGGTTTCTGTAATTTCATCAACGGACAAAAAGGTAACTTATCAAAAGTATTTAGCTTAACTGATGAATCTAAATCACTCGTTCAACAAGTATTAGGGGAAGGTGTTAATATCGCAAATGCCGATAATAAAACTATTACAGAAGCATTAACAAATGCAAAAGACTCTGAACCTGTTAAAAAATTAGTTGACTTGTTTAAGGATAAAAATAACCCGTGGGTTACAAAAGCTAAAACTTTAAATGCAAGATTTACAGCATTCTCTGTATTAATACTTGTTCCTGTATTTTTAGGATTTATGCTTCCTTGGATAAATGAAAGAGCAACTAAAAAACGTATTAAGGAAGAACAAGCATTAAACAGTGCAAACAACAATAATAACAATACTAATAACTTAACAACAATGAATTTGTTAACAAAGAATAATTCAAAAATATTCGCAGATATGACAAAGTTTGCATAGTTAATAAAATAATAACAAAAAGGGGTTAATTTAGTTGAACTGAAACTATTAACCTTTTTTTATGTTTTTGTTACCGATTTGTAGAATATAGTAAAATGTTATATTATAGAAGTATATATTTTAATGAGGTTTGATATGAGTAACGATTGTATTTTTTGCAAAATTGCAAATAAAGAAATAAATACGGATTTAATTTATGAAGATGATAAGGTTGTAGCATTTAATGACTTAAATCCGCAAGCACCTGTTCACTTTTTGGTAATACCGAAAACTCACTATGCTTCTTTAAGTGAAATCGATTCAAGAGAAGCATTTGCGGATATTTTTTCTGCCATACCTGAAATAACTAAGAAATTAGGGATAAAAGAATATAGAACGGTTGTTAATACCGGAGCTGACGCAGGTCAAACAGTATTTCATATACATGTTCATGTTATGGCAGGAAGAAAATTCAGCTGGCCTGCAGGTTAAGGGGAAATATGTATAATCGTTGGTATGACAAATATCCGGATTTAAAATCGCTTATACTTTTACTGGAAACAGTTGATGAAGAGCATATTGAGGTAATCGCACAAGATTTTCTCCAAATTATAATGAAAAAATATCATAATGAATTTGATTCTGTTATACAACGATTGGCAGATAACCCTCCGCCATGTTACAATCGCTGGTATGATGAGAATTATAATCTTCATACTTGTATAGAATTTATTAAAACCCTTGATGATAAAGAGAAAGAAGAATTAATAAATTCTTTCATTATGTCGCTGATGAGCTTTATTACCAATGTTGATCACGAATAATTTATTTTAGGAATAATTTATGGAAAAGAAAAATATACTTATTACAGGTTCTTCCCAAGGAATAGGTTTAGCTGTTGCAAAGTATTTATGCAAAGATAATAACGTGTATATAACAGGGCGTTATAGTGAAAAATTAGAAAAATTATGTATTGAAAATGATTTTTCGGGATTTTGTGCGGTTGATTTATATGAGAAAAATTCTGCTGAAAAATTAATAAATACTTTAGGCGTAAATTTTGATGTATTAATTAATGATGCAGGGGTATATTTCTATTCTCCGCTTGAGAAAATGAATAATGGCGAAATTGAAAAATCAATTATGCTTAATACCGTAGCACCTGTTATTCTCTCAAAAGCTGTTCTTCCATATATGAAAGAGAAAAAATGGGGAAGAATTATAAATATAGGTTCAATTTCAGGAGTAATGGGAGAGGCAAATGCAAGCATATATTCATTAACTAAAGCGTCATTAATAGGTTTTACAAAAGCACTTGCATTGGAAGTTGCTCAAGATGATATTACTGTAAATATAATTAACCCGGGATGGGTTGATACCGAACTTATAAATAATGAGAATTTGGAATCAGATTTTTCAAAAGAAGAAATTATTGAAACAATACCGCAACGCCGATTTGTAAGCCCTAACGAAATAGCTGCAACGTGTGAGTTTTTAATTTCCGATAACGCCAAAACAATTACGGGGCAATCTGTTAATATATGTGCAGGATTGTCTTTGGGCTGCTAAAAGGAGTACAGAATGGATAAATTACAAAAAAAGAGAAATTTATGTGTTAATACATTAAATATTTTTTGTTCTATTTTTATAATTTCTTTAATATATTATTTTCTAATCCCTCTATTTGTGGCATCTCCACCAATTCATGAAAGCTTATTTGAACCTTTCGAAAGTGAATTTCCTTGGATTACAGCAGATAATCCGTTTTTCTTATTTTTTTCAAACGTTCATCCTTATTGTATTTCATCTTTTTTTCTTACTTTAACTAACCGCTTTATTCCGGAACTTTTACACACACATCCGATGAATTATATATTAAATTATAATTACCACATTTTAGTACTTTGTTTTTTACTACAACTATACGTAATAAAAGAAAATTTTGTTAAATATTTTCAAAACAAAAATTTTTTAAATATATTCTTACTAATTATTTTCCCAATAGTTACTTGCATTTTATTTGAGAATTTGTTTTTCGCTACTTGTGATGATTGTTGGGGATATGCTTATATTCTTATTCCTTCATTCGCATACGCTTTATTTAGCCAAATTGAGTACCTATATGTTACAGGGGAGAAAATCTCAAAGAAAAAAATATGTTTATTAACCGTTTTGTTTATTTGTGTTTCTGTCAGCAATGAAATATTTAAACTAATGTTATGTTCCGGTGCGTTTATTTTATATATTTTACATATAGTATTTATTAATAAACGAATTAATCATAAAAAATATTGGCTATTATATATTATCGGAGTTATTATACTTCTCCAAAGTTTATTAAATCCTGCTTTGAATATATGGGTATCAACAAAAGATTGCCATTATTCAGTCACTCAAATAATAAACATGTTACCGAATTGCTTTGCACATATGTTTAGTATATATGTCATGAAAAATATGTTACTAACCGGGACATTAATTTCACTGTGTTTTTTATTGTTATTTTCACCAAAGAGCATTCAAAAAAAGAAATTATCACTATTTTTAATTTCAATATTACTTTCTCTTTTTATAACATTACTTTCATTTATACTTGGATATGAAAATTATCAGAATGTAACTTATATGTTTGAGCATCCCGGTATTATTTTTATAACGAAAATAGTCTTATTGAATTTAATATTTTCAATTTTAGGTTATCTGGTATCTGCTCAAAAGAATATTTACAATAAATTTATAATTTCTTTAATTGTTTTCCTTGTTTTGTTTATTCCATCAGTTAAGTTAACCAAAGATTATTATAAGGGTTTAATTCTGGCTGACAAATATGGAAAACGAATGCTTTTAAAGAGATTTTATATTTTAGAAAGATTATTCATTGATTATGGAATAAAAAACAAAATTTATTATTATGATTATAAAAACGGTGATATTAACGAGATGGGAATATACTACTTCAAAAATTTATATGATAGAAATTCCGATATCAGTGATTATAAAAACGAATATATATGCAACCATTCCGATAATTTTGCTCAATGTGAAAACAAGTTGATAAATTTCACCGAACAAAAAACAGGATATACTTTTACTGAAAAAGAACTTGAAAAATTAGATTTTTCCGTTTATCACAAGTATATTGTTTGGTTTTAATTAATTTTCTAAAATCTTGCCTTTTTACAAAACATCATTAAATAGAAATTAAGGTAAAGTATAGAATTTCATTTAACAAATGTTAAGTTTTCTTTACAATCCATAAATAAAGTTAAAGTATTTATGCAATGCGGTCGATAAATTGTATGTAAAAACAATTAACAATGGAGAAAAAAAATGGGCTTAGCAGCTTCACAGGCAAGATTTCTAGGTATAACGGCAAGAAAATCCAACATGGAATATGAAGGTCAACAAGTAAACCAACAACGTACAGCTTTGGCCGAAGAAGTTAATGCATTATATAACAAATTATTAGCATTGGATGTACCGATTGCACCGGATACAACAGAATTTTATGAAACAAATTATTCTTTCTCAATTTCTGATCCGACGAAAGGTTATAACGGTGATTATGTAATTAAAAGTTATACTCAAAATGCTGACGGTACTTATAATGTTACAACCGAACGTACTTACAATAAGGAAGTAGCATTACAAACAGCATTATCAGCAAGCAGAGGCTGGAAAATTACAACTGATGCGGATGGCAAAATGTATTTAATGCAAGGTAATGATGAATCAACAAAAGTTGAATTAACTAAATTGCCTGATGATGATCCTGATAGCGGAAGCACTCCGAACGCAAACTTGGTAAGATTAATCAATTCTACATCAGGTGTTACTCCGGTAAGTGAAATTGAAACTTTCTATTCATATACTTCAAATAACACAACAAGTTACATTCCTGCAAGTTTGATTGCAAGTTATACGGAAGGACAAGATTTATATTCTTATACAAGCGGCGGAAGCTCTGTAACGGAAGAACAAGTCTTTAATAATGCAAATATTACATTTAACTCAAAAACAGGAAGAATTTCTTCAATTTCTATTCCTGAAGCAACATCAGGTTCTGTAAATGTTGATACAACAAGAGTTCATGATGATGAAGGTTATAACCAAGCATTAAAAGATTACACAATGCAAAAAGATGAATATAACAAAATGGTTGCACAATTAAATGCAAGAACAGAATCATTACAAGAAGAAGATAAGGTTCTTGAATTGAGATTAAACCAAATTGATACAGAGCAACAAGCTCTCCAAACAGAACTTGAAGCAGTTAAAAATGTATTAAAAGAAAACATTGAAAGTGTATTTAATACATTCTCATAAAAATAAATTCAAACGGGTTAGTAAACACAGGTAAACACGAAGGAACGTAAGAGATGAGTTACAAAAATGACAGTAATTTAGTTATATCAAACAAATATGGCAGTTTAAGCGGTGACGCAAAAGCAATGTTGTTTGAAACTTATGACTTATTAAGAGATATCACTGTAAGCGGTTCTGCTTCTGATGGTGCAGGTTTTGGTACTGCAGGCAGCTTTTTGTGGAAACTTGCAAGTATGATAGCACCGAGTAGCTTTATGTCAACAATGGGTGGCGGAACAGCAATCAACATTCCGGGTACTTCATATTGGACCCCTTCTAATATGACAAGTGGTTTAAATTCTGCTTTTGGTATCGGCTCATTATCTCAATATTCAGGTTTTACAGGTGGTGCCAGTTCTATCGTTCAAGGTTTTGGTGCTTCAAATGACGGATATATGACAGGTGGTGCATCTGCTCTTACTTCTGTTTCCGAGATTGCAGGTTCAACTGCGGCTAATGCTTTAGGTTATACTGCAGGTTTGGCATCAGGCTTCGGGTTTGGTGACAGTTTCTTGTTACCTGCTGCCGGTGTTGTTTCAGGGTTTGGCGGTATCTTACAAGCTGTATCTCCTTACTTGGGTTCATTTGGTGTAGGTACAACCTTAATCGGTAACTTACTTCAAGGTTGTTCAAGTGCTCCGCTTGCAGCTTACCAAAAAGTTACAAGCAGTATCTTAAATAATGCGGACGTTATTTTGGAAAACAAAGTAAAGAACATTGAAACAGTTTGCAAAATGTTAGATGCTCAAAATGACGTAGTTAAAAAGATGTTAAAAGACGAGATGGAAGGTATGAGCGATAAAATCCAAAATCTCAGCTAGTTTTCCTTTTCCTTTTCTATAATAAGTGTTTTCTTTCCTATAGAAAGACATTCCTTAATCGGAGTGTCTTTTTTATTAAGGTTTTATAAAAGGTTTATTTTAATTTTTCAAATACTCTTCTTATTATGCCGTTGTTCTCGGTTAAAATTCTTTCAGCTTCTTTAAAAGGCAAATTGTATTTTATTTGAAGGATAGCTTCTTTTACCTTATATCCGTTACTTTCGAGTATATTTTTTGCTTCATTTTTTTCAATTTCTGCTATCTGTGAAACAATTCTTGCCGCTCTATCTTTTAATTTGATATTTGTAGGTTTAACATCTATCATCAGATTTTTGTATGTTTTGCCGATTTTTACCATTGCTCCTGTTGTAAGCATATTCAGAACCATTTTCTGCGCGGTACCTGCTTTCATTCTGGTTGAACCTGTTACGGCTTCGGGACCTGTTTCTATACAAATTATGATATCTGCAAAATTGCTCATTTTTGCTTGCGGGTTACAAGTTAGCGAAATTGTTTTGCAATTTTTAGCTTTTGCAAGTTTTAAAATTTCTATTACATAAGCTGCATTTCCGCTTGCCGATATTGTAACAACGGTATCATTAGAATTTATGTTCAGCTTGTCAAAATCTTCTTTGGCAAGTTCTGCATTATCTTCCGCCCCTTCAATTGCAAATCTTAATGCTTTGTCGCCGCCTGCTATAATTCCTTGAACCATTTCAGAATTTGAGTTAAATGTCGGAGGACACTCTGAAGCATCTAATACACCGAGTCGTCCGCTTGTACCGGCTCCAAAATAAAATAATCGTCCGTTGTTTAAGAAACTTTCACTTATAACGTCAATTGCTTTTGCTATTGAATTCAGATTTTCTCTGATTTTCTGAGCTACCTTTAAATCTTCATTATTTATCATTTCGGCTATTTCAAAAGAGCTTGAAATGTCGATATTAACTGTATTCGGGTTAGTTTTTTCCGTAATAATTATGTCATCCTGCACTATCTCTACTCCCGTTTGAATTGTTTTTAATCCCTCAAAAATATCATAATCATTAGGATTAAAATCAGCATTTAATTTATCTTTCAATACAAAAAATGTTGAACCGCTTCCTGACATAAGGCTGTCTTTTACATTATTCTTTATGTATCGCAATTGTTCATAATCGGGAAACAGTGCTTTCTCAAAGCTGTTATAAATTAAACCTTTATCAAACTTGTTTAGAAGTAATAACTCTTTTAATTTTTTAGTATTGTTTGGATTTGATTTATCCGTTAACAAGGAAAATTTTGTATAAGCCTCTTTTGCACTAATACCAAGTTTTTTGGGTTTTACTAACGATACATCCAGTTCATAAAACGGTAATCTTTCAGTAATTTCTCCACGGGAGGTACAAAGCATGCAACTGCCGGTTAAGCAAAAATTTAAGTCTGACCCCATTTTTGCACAAAGATTTTCAATTTCTTTATCACTTAGCGGATTATCAAATATTTTATTCAAAGCAAAAAATGTACCTGCCCCGTTTGTACTTCCGCCTGCCAACCCAGCCGATACGGGAATATGTTTTTCTATATGGATATCAATTCTTACATTTTCAATTTTTGCTGTATCTAAAAATAATTTTGCACATTTATAAATTAAATTATGCTCATCATAAGGAATTTCATTTGAATTTCCGCTTAAATTTATTTCTGTTTTATTTGATTGACTCACATTAAACGTAAGAAAATCATACAGATTTACGGTCTGCATAATTGATTGAATATTATGAAATCCGTCTTCACGCTTATTCAAAACTTCAAGTGTAAGGTTAATTTTAGCGGGAGTTTTAACTTTTAGAGTTTTCATAAATTCTTTTTAAGTGCCTCGCTCAATTTACCCATTTGCTCAATTGAAAGGATTTCTCCTCGTAAATTTTCTGAAAATTCAAGCTCTTCTAATGTTTTTTCTACTGCATTTTTTGAAAAGCCGACATTTACAAGTGAATTCTTTATATTTTTACGTCTTGTTGCAAAACAACCTTTTACCACCTTTTTAAAGAAATCATAGTTTTCAAGTTGTAACAAAGGAGTTTTTCTCACATTTAATTTAACGATAGCGGAATCCACTTTCGGAGCAGGAAAAAATGAGCGAGCTTCCACTTTTTGAACAAATTCAACATCTGCCCAAAATTGAGCTAAAATTGATAAAAGACCAAATTCTTTTGACGGAGATTTTTCGTTAGCGGTAAGTCTTTTTGCAACCTCATATTGAACCATTAAAACAACTTGAGAAATACTGTTTCTGTTTTTGTTGTCCAAATCATTAACTTCTCCCAGCAGATGTGCCAAAATAGGAGATGTTATGTAATACGGGATATTGGCTACCACTTTTATATTGTTGCCAAATTGAGATAAGTCTGTTTTCAGTATATCTTGATGAATAATTTCAAGATTATCGGCATTTATCTTTTCTAATTCCGTAACCATATCCTCATCAAGTTCAATGGCAAATACCTTTTTTGCCAAATTAACAAGTTGTTCGGTTACAAAACCTAAACCTGAACCTATCTCTAATACAATATCATCAGGTGTAATATCTGAAACATCAAGAATAGTTTCAATACAATTCTCATCAATCAGGAAATTTTGTCCTAATCTTTTTTTTGCTCTGAATTTTCTCGCTCTTTCAAAATAGTTCATATTTACTCTTCTTCAATATAAGAAACTATTTTATTTATGTTAGTATCAAAACTTGAAAGTTTTTCAGCTACTTCATTAATTACTTCATTAGAATTCTTTTGAGCATTAAGCGTTTCATTTGCAGCTGCGGTTTGAGTAGCTATATAGTTCAAAATATCTTTTATTTCGTAATTATGATTGTCCTCTGACATAATATCAATTAACTTGTCAAATTTAGAACTCATGTCTGTAATTTTTTGTTCCAATGATAAAATTTGTTTTGATTGTTGATTGATTTTTTCTTTCATCATTGTTTCAAGTTCTGTAAATTTACCTTGATTTTCTTCTTCAACTTTGTCGATTCTTTCGTTTATAGAATCAATATCAGGAGTTAAAGATGTATTTAATTGAACCATAACACCTGTCACAAGGCTCTTGAGTTCTGAAACTTCTTCATTCTTTATATCAGTAACAGTATTTTCAATAGCCTCAAGTTTTGAAGTTATTTCACTCGGGACTTCTTCTTTTTCAGAGTTGGCAGCCAGAGTATTTATGTTATTGCTCATGTTGTTGAGCATATTTCCCGTAGAATCAACCCATTCAGCTAAAAATACAAAAGCATTTCTTAAACTTTGAGCAGTTTCCAAATTGGCTTGCATTAGTGATAGAACTCTGTTCATCTTTTCATCTAATATTGTAAGTCTTAATTCGGGATTATATTGTTGTCTTTGAGAATCAAGCTCTTGAATGGTATTTTTAAATGTATCCAAGTAGCTTTTAAATTCTTTGTTTGCATCATCTGCCGACAAAATCAATTTGTTTGTTCTTATGCTTATACTTGAAATATCATCAGTAATTTCGGCAAATTTTTCTTTTAAAGAGTTAATATCATTTGTTGTTACTTGGGTTTTATCATCTAAAAACTTGTGTAACTTTAAGAAATCAGATTCAATATCAAGCAAGGTATAAATGTAAGATTCCGTATCATCTTTTGTTGAGTGTGTAATGATGTTTAATTCACCTGATAAATCTTCTAATTTATCTTTGATATTCGGAACATCTTCAATAATTTTGCTTGCATTTGCAAGTGTTTGAGTAATTTCATCGATTTTTACATTAAAGTTGTCATTTGTTTGAGTAAACTTATTATCAAGTTCTTCGCTTTTCTGTGAAAGGTCATCTATTTTGTTTACCCATTCATTTAAAAGTCCGATGTTTTCATAGATGATGTCAACCTTAGAGGCTATCATTTCATCATCAATATTGCTAATTTTTTCTGAAACGGTTTCAACTTTATCGTTTACATTGTCAATTTTACTTGCCCATTCATTGATAGCAGTCAGATTTTCGTAAACGATATCCATTTTATTTGAGATATCTTCTAAGTCAATATCTTCGGTTAAAGTTGAATCAAGCCTGTTTTTTATGTTAGAAATAGCAGTGCTGATATTTTTTGTTTCATCTAAGTATGTACCTAAAGATGACAATTTAGATTGAGTATTGGTCATTGCAGAATCAATACTGTCTATTTTTTGAGTCCAATTGTTAAGTGAACCTATATTTTCATAGATAATATCAACTTTTTCCGATACATCATCAAAATCTATACTTTGACCTAATCTTGCATAAACATTTTCAATTGATTTATTGATTAAACCGACTTTTTCCGTCCAAACAATAATCATATTTAAGCTGTCATAAATTTCACTGATTTTAGAGAGTTGATTTTCTATTTCTTTATATTTAAAGTCAGATTGGAAATTAACAAACTTGTCTTGAAGTTCTTTTATCATAACTTTAGTTTGTTTAATGTTCTTTTGTTGAACACTGTTTAAGTCGGAAACAACAGAGCCGATTTGTTCTATATTCGGAGTTGAATCAATTTTTGCAGCGAGCTGTTCAACATATTCAATAAGAACATTGTGTAAATTCGTCAATTGAGTGTTTAAATTCTTTATGTTTTCAGCATTTCCGTCATTTGCGGAGTTTTCTTTGATAATGCTTAATTGATTAAAAATATTTTCATTGGTTTTAAGAGCTAAATCAAGTTGTTGTTTTTGGTATTCTTCAAATTGAGCACTTGTAAGAGAAAGATTTTGTAAATTTTGAAGATTTTCCAGATGTTGGCTTACGTTTGTTGAGGTTTCTTTAAGTTGGTTTATGTCGCTGTATAAATCTTTTAACAATGCTTCATTACAATTATCAACCTGCATTGCAATTGAATCTAATTTCGTTTTTATTGCATCAAAATTAGATTTTGTTTCAGAATCCGTAATTAAATTTTCTATGGACTCTAACGAACCTTTAATATTTAATAAATCAATTTCTTTTATTGAATCTATATTGTTAATTTTTTCACTAATTTCATCAAGAATTTCTTCGTAATTTTTATCAGTCGACATCTTACACTCTCTATTTTCCAACTTTAATAATTTCTATTTTAGCAAATATAAGCTATAACGGCACAGTTTAGCATATTAATTTTTGTTTAAAGATTTGATACTGCCGAAAATGCTTATATATCAACTCTTTTCAAAAAATAAAATATTACAAATGTTTAAGTTGACAAGAAAATTTCAATTATAAAGAAGTAAAATCAGCTTACGAAATAAATTCTTTAATTTTTTTCAAATCTTCTTTCGTTAACCATCTTGGAGAACCCTCTTCTTCTGAATGTTTTCTTAGAAGAAAAGATGGGTGAAGAATTACAGTTGCATCAATTCCGTCAAAAATTTTAAACCATTGACCTCGAATTTGTGAAATTTTAATTTTCTTACCCAAGAACGATTTTGCACTGGTTGCACCGCAAAGAACGATTACTTTCGGGTTTATTATTTTTATTTGCTCCAGTAAATATTTTTCGCATTGAGCCTTTTCTTCATCAGTAGGAACTCTGTTCTCCGGAGGTCTGCATTTGATTGTGTTACAGATATAAAAATCTTTATTTCTGTCAAATCCGCATTCTTCCATAAGTTTTGTCAAAAATTTACCTGCTCTGCCGACAAAAGGCGTACCCGTAGCATCTTCATCCGCCCCGGGAGCTTCGCCTATAAGGACAATTTTTGCATTTTCACTTCCGTCCGAAAATACAATATTTTTTCTGGTTTTTCCCAATTCACATTTATAACAGTTTAGGCATTCTTCTTTTATTTTTGCCAATTCTTCAATCTTTGACATAACTTCTCCGTTTTTGCTTTATTGTATATTAATTATAATTTTACTTCAATGAATGTACAATAATTAACTCATGTAGTAAAATGTTTATCGGTAGGAATTATGAAAAAAAAGTTTTTAACAATTTTATTAATAACAGGTTTCTTTTGGTCAAACACCTCTTTGTTGGCGTATGCTGATACCCCGTTTCAAGGTCATATTGAAGAAACAATAAGGAAAGAACAGAACAAAGATAAAATTTTTACTAATGAAGTAAAGAAAATTGAAGAAACCCAAACTGTAAACCTCATGGTTTCACAAGTTATAAACGGAACAACTTCTATTGAGGGCGAT
>CAYYPD010000041.1:0-18314 GCA_964473445.1 uncultured Muribaculaceae bacterium | reverse complement strand
AGGTAAGTTTATCCCCTATGGCGGGAATTGGTCAAGAGATGCAATAATTAATACCGGTGAAGAGTATGGTTGCAGACGAGATAAAAACGGAGGGTTGTGTGCTGCACTTATTATGAAGGACGGTTGGCAAATTTCAAAAGATTATCCGTGGTAGCCTATCAATCACACAAATATTTATAACCGCAAGTTTTACAACGAAAAGACTGTTGAACAGGCTCAAGTGTATTACATGAAATTATATCTTCCGTTTCTTTTTGAATTAAAACCGATATTTCGCTTTCATCTTGCAGATTTAACGGATATTCTTTTATACTGTCTTCACATATATTAACGAGTCTTGCCTCTTTAACATTGATTTTCTCGGCACTCAATGCGGTTTTATAGATGTATAATTGTTTATAATAATCAGGTAAACTGCTTTCAATATCTTTGTTTGTTTTAAAATCAATAACCGTATATGAATCATCCTGATTTTTTATAAGTAAATCAATATCCCCACTAAATTTGATTGTTTTACCGTTTATTTCGCTTATAAAATCAAAGGCTTTTTCAAAGAATAAAGTTTTATCCGCCAGCTTTTCAGGTGTATAATCAGAACTCAAATAAGTTTCGTACAAATTATTTATTTTAACTTTGTCATCTTCAGAAACTTGAACATCATTTATCAATTCCATTCGCTGATGTTCATTCAAAGATTTTTTATTAATAAAACCGGCATATATATAATTATGTATAATACTTCCAACAAGAGATGTATTCTTGACGGTTGTATTTTCGGGAAATCTAAACTTATATTTATATAAATACAAGTTATGGCAACGATTAAAAGTGTTCAGTTTACTAAAACTCAACCAATATTCAGTTTGTTCGGCTTGCTCAACTCTAAGAGGGTTTGTTTCAACTCTCAAATTATCAGCCAATTCTATAAATGCAGGCTTTTGTTTCTCAACCTCTATTTCATTAAAATTGACAGCTTCCGAGATTAAATCTTCTCTTAAATTATCAACGTAATCAATATTTTTTGTTGAAAATTTTAATATGTTCAAATATTTTTTTGCTCTGGTTACTGCAACATAAAATAGTCTTAAATCTTCAGCTTTTTGCCTCGGGTCAAGCCAAATTCTATCATATACCAATGCTTTTGGAGAAGTTTTAGCCGCATAACTTTTTGCTATCAACCCAAAACCCTTTTTATTTCCGTATTGCAAATCAAGATAAAATGCCGAATTATCACTGTTTCCGGTGGGAGCAGTTACGCAAACAAAAGTATAAGAGAATTCCAGCCCCTTACTTGCATGCACTGTAAGAATTTGAACAGCGTCTTGCCCTGTTACAATTTCAGGCAGTTCAAAATTTCTGTCATTCTTATATTTTTCAATTTGTTCCAAGAACATTTTTACACTTACATAATTTTTACTTTCCGAAAAATCAATAATAACTTTCTCAAAAATTCGCAGGTTTAATTCCGCCTCATATTCAGCTGTTCCGCTTGCTTTATACGGTTTTATTTCCGTTATTAATCTATAAAATAATTGAATAAGCGAGAAGTTATTTTTATTTTGCCAAACAAATGCTAATGTATCAAAAATCTTTTGGGCATAGTCTTTTACGTCTTTGTTAACTTCCAAATCGGAGATAATATTCTTTTCTCTAAGATAAAGTAACTTATCAGAAAAATTCATGTTGACTAGGTCATCAAAAGGAAGAGTTTTTCTTAGTTTCTCATCCACACATACTTTTAAACGGTAAATTTGCTCTTCTGACAATTGAATATTTAAAATTTTATATAGTGCAATTTCATCACGAAAATTCACCGCAAACCTCAAAAATGCAATTACATTTTGAATAACGGGAGTATCAAAAAATCCTGTATTAACCTTTTTGGTACAAGGAATATTATATTTTGAGAGTTCTTTATCAACAATTTCAGCGGCACTGTGTGATTTCACCAAAATTGCAAAATCAGAATATTTTAATTCACTATCTTGTTTTTTCAGCTTCAATATTTCGCTTGCTATATATTTAGAACTCAAAACCCTTAAATTTTCTGCTGTTTCATCTGTTGCACTCGGAGTATATTTTACAAATTCAGGGATAGTTTCAAATTTTACATTCGGATTTGCCTCTAATCTTTCTTCCAGGTTCAATTGTTCTGTTGTTACAAAATTTACCGCATCCAAAACTTGAGGTGTTGAACGATAATTATATTTAAGTTGTATCGGATCATATTTTGTTCTGAATTTATCTTCAACAAATTTGTGCAAAACCTCAAGATTTTCGGTTTGAGCAAACCTAAATCCGTAAATTGACTGTTTTCTGTCGCCTACGAATGTTATATTTGAGTCTTTCTCCGACAACAAAAGTTTTATCAACTCAAGTTGAGAACCGTTTGTATCCTGAAATTCATCTATAATAATATGTTTATACAATTGTTTATAATATGTTCTCAAAAGTTCATTATGCTTGAAAATTTGAATGGTCTTATTTATCAAATCATCAAAATCGCAAGAATCGATCTCTAGTAATTTTTGCTGATAAAGTTCATAAATTACGGCAATAATCTTTGTTGCATGAATTTCCAGCTCCGTAACAGGTTTAATAATATCAGGAAAATCATCTGTGACGGTATATTCACTTGCTTTTCTTTTCCCATGCCTGTCTAATATAATTTTTGCTTCGCATATTTTATCAAAATCTTTTACATCAAGAACAAATGTATCTTCTTTATATTCACTTAAATGATTTTCCCATTCTGCCGTATAAGCCTCTTTTGAATCAAAGCCGAACGGGATATTTTCTATACATCTTGAATAATTTGTTGTTGAAATTACTGTTTTTTGCAAAAATTCTCGAGGAGAAAGCCCGTATGCTTTTATTTTCTTTATAATTTGATAAATCGAGTCTAAAATTGAATCAATGGAGTCAATTTTTGAGAGTTTTTTTATACTTTCAACCTCAAGAATATCCGCTTCTATCCCTAATTTTTTAGTAATTCCGGGCAGAGTTTCAATAGTCGAGGCTTCTCCATACCTTATTTTTTGTATAATATTATCAAATATTTCTTTTAGTTCACTCTCCTCAAGAAGTGAAAAAGAGGGTGATAAACCTGCTTCAATAGAATGTTTTTTCAAAATCTTATTGCAAAATCCGTGGAATGTTGATATTGAAAGCTCTTGTCCTGTATAATCATAACCGTTATCTTTCAGTTCTTTATAAATACGCTCTTTCATTTCCGTAGCGGCTTTATCGGTAAATGTAATAACAAGCATTCTCTCTGCAGGTTTTGAAACATTCTCCTGCTGCAAGTCATAGACAAGTTTTACAAAACGCTTTGAAATAATTTTTGTTTTACCTGTTCCTGCACCTGCCACAATTTTTGTACAAGAATTTATCGGAGCTTTTACCGCTTGAGTTTGTTCATCGTTTAACCCGTCTGTAATTTTTTTTATGAAATCTTGTACATCAATATCAGTCATTATCTTCTTCCTTACCGCATACAAAACCAAATTCGCAGTTATCACAAAGATAAGATTTTTTCGGTTTAAATTCGGTTGTTTCCCTGATTTTATCAACAATTGTTTCTTTTAAATTTTTAATAATTTTATCTTTGAATTGCTCTATAAATATAGCCTGAATTTTATCATCCTTTGAGCCTCCGTATTTATTTTTCGGGCGAACATACCTTAAAGCAAGGCTCTCAACCTTATCTTTAAGCTCTTCAAGTTGACTTGCTTTCTGACCGGCAAAGTAATAGACAGGAATTTGGTATTCATAACCGTTTATATATTCTTCTTTATCTTTCGGCTCTTTTCCTGTTTTTGACAGAAAATTTACACCGTTTTCGCTTGCATAATAATTTAACGGAAATTTCTTATCTGCACCTGTTTTATAATCGTAAATTTGATACAAATCACCTTTTCTGCATATAGCGTCAATTCTTCCCGTAAATGTTACGTTTGGAATTTCTTCTGACTTAAAATTGAAAACTTTTTCTGTTTCAACCTCGTCAGGAACTTCTAAGAAAAATCCGTTTTTTTCAATACAATTTACGGCCTCTTCAAATTGTTCTTTCATTTCTTCAAGACTTAAATCATCAGTAGCGTTGATTAAATCAATGGTTAATTGCTCAAAACCGCAATCTATCGCCTTATTTGGGTCAACTTTAGAATTAAACAAAATATCCGCAAGATTTAAAATATTTTCTTTTGTGTAATCATTTAAACCTGTTTTATTAAAAATTTCAAAAACCGCATGAACAATAGTTCCGTAATTTGCGGCAAATGTTCCCGAGGTTTTTAAATTCAGCAAATTTGCAAAATAAAACTTTTGCGGACAACTCTGATAATTACCGATAGAAGAAGGGCTTAATTTTATTTCTTCATCGTCTTTTAAAATGGTAGGTTTATCCGTTTCAACAGAAAAATCATCAAAATTGAGTTCGATTTTTTCAACTTCTTTCTTTTTCTCTTTTATATCTCTAATTTCTATATTTTCTTTATCAAGTAATGCTTGTAAAAATACTGAAATTGGAATTTGTTTTTTATCTTGATAAAGGTGGGTTGAGATAAAAAGCTCTTCCGTTGCCCTTGTTAATCCGATATAGAAAAGTCTTGCTTCTTCTTTTATTCCGTCCGTATCATCTTCTATTACATAAGAAAATCGAGGTACCGATTTTCTTATAGTCTCTGACAACTTTTTATTGGTATCAAAAGAAATAAAATAAGTTGACTTATTTTTCTTTGGAAAGTCAGTTTCTGTCAAGCAAGGTATATAAACATACTTATACTCATTCCCGCCCGTTTTAAAAAATGTCAGTAAATTTACCGTATTTGCTGTTTTTTCCTGTCTTGACCGAATTTGAGATGTTATATTTTTCAACAAATCAGGATTAATCGATTTATTTAAGATATTTTTGTATAAATCACAAGTTGCACTGATTTTTGAAGTAAATTCACCAAGTAATTCAACAAAAAAATTGTCCGTAAAATTTTGAGGATTTTTCTTTGCAAGCAAAATTGCAAGCTCGGTAAAGTCTTGATTTTTATACAAATTATAAGCATTTCTTATAAAATAAAATTCACTTTCAACCTTGTTTTTATCACTTTCCGTAAGTATTTTCAGATTTTCCCCGACAACATTCATTAACGACAATCTGTTTTGAGAGTCCGAAATTCTTACATATCTGTCTTTTATGTATATATTTTCCAATACTTCCGACAAAATATTTTCAAAATACAAATTTAATTTGTTAAAAAGATTTTCAATATCGGATTTTGAGGGCAAACTTACTTTCTTTAAGTTTTCAAGAGAGAAATCTTTCATATTAAATTTTTCAAAGATAGAAAAAATATCAATATATCTTGAAAATTGAAGCATAAAATTTTTAAAAACATTATCTTCTGTCGCATTTTGAACAGGAATATTTACAGATAACAAGAAATCGGCAAATTTTTGTCTTAAATTGTAATCTCTTATCAAAATTGCAAAATCTGAATAATTAGCACCTTCTTCTTTAATTTTTTGTTCAATATCATCGGCAATAAAATTTATTTCATTTTGAACATCATTAAACAGTTTATAATTTAACTTTTCTGTTTTTTGAAAATCCGCTTCAAATTCACTATTATTATATTTTTTTACTAAAAATAAAGCTCTTTGCAAAATTTCATTATTTCTCTTTGAAGTTAGGAGCTCCGTTTTTTCAAAGTTTTCTACCTTTTCTTTTAAAGTCGGAATATCAAGAGCCCCTCTAAACTCTTGAATTTGAGAATTTTCATCAAATGTTACGCATAACTTTTCTCCGGTCGTAAATAAATTAACGATTTCAAGTTGTAATTCCGATATATTTTCAAATCCGTCTATAAAAACATGTTTAAAGCGTGATTTTAAAATATTTACTGCCAGTTCATTCTCTTTCAGAGTATTTAAAGCACATATTTCCATATCACGGAAGTCAAGAAAAGAGTTAACACCAAGTAATTCAACATACTTTTTATAAACCTTCGCTACAATATTCAATCTTTCCTTATCTGTTTCGAATATTTCTGTTTCACCTACTGTCTTTTTAAATACATCAGGAGAAATTTTATTTGTTTTAAATATGCAAAATAAATTATACAATTCACGAAAAAATGTTTCTGATTTTGTAAGAGAATTTAATGCCCTATCCCCTTTAAACAAGTCTTTACAAATATCTCCGATTATAGTTAATGCAATGTAATCGGGAATAAAAATTTTTTCAAAAAAAGAGGGATTTTTCTTCAATATAAATTTGTTCAGTTCATCAAAAAACCAAACCGTAATACCTTTATGTGTTTGCAAATAAACATCTTTATCCTGTGTCGTTGTCAAAACCAAAATTTCATAAGGCGAACAATTTTCATTTTCAATCGCCGAATTAATTCTCTTTATTAATTCATAAGTTTTTCCGCAACCTGCAAAACCTGATATTACTTGTGCCATTTTTCCCCTTTATCTTTATCCGATTATATCAAAATTAAAAGGCATAAACAATAAAAATCTAGCCGGTTGATTAACTTGTATAATATGATGAAATAAGCTAAAAATTTTTATTGTAAATAAATTTGTGCTAATATAAAATAGGGTAAATAGGATATAAATAATGAGCAACGAACACTGGGTAGGATATATAGGAAATTTACACGTTCACCTTGATACATTAGTTACAATGTGGTTTGCAATGGCGGTAGTTCTTATTGTTGCTTTTCTTTTAACCCGAAAATTGGAAATTATTCCGAATAAACTGCAAACAGTTGCTGAATCTGTTATTAAGTTCTTTATCGGTAATGTTTCCGAAATAAAGAACGGAGAAAAACATATTCCGCTTGTCGGTTCGTTATTCTTATTTATACTTTTTGCTAACTTAATGGGACAATTGCCTTTAAGATTAATTCATTTAAAACAAGGTGAACTTGCTTCGCCTACAAATGATATTAATATGACAGCTGCTATGGCGGTTATCGTTCTTATTTATTATTTGTTCCAAGGGTTTAAAACAAAAGGTATTCACGCAATTTGGCACGGTTTTTCATTGGCAGGCATAATAACAATGTTTGTTGATGTACTTGAAATGATAACAAGACCGTTAAGTTTATCTTTAAGACTTTTTGCCAATATTTTTGCAGGCGAAATTTTAGTTTCGGCATTGCTTGGCATTTTTGCAATAGGCTTACCTCTGCCGGCAATGTTTTTTGAGTTATTTGTAGCATTTATACAGGCGTTTGTATTTATGATGTTATCAATAGCATATATTTCAACATCTGTATCGGAAGAACATTAAAAAAGGAGATATATAAATGGAAGAAGTAAAAATGATTTCTGATTTAGCACAACTCGGTGCAGGTTTAGGTATCGGGCTTGCTGCGTTAGGTGTAGGTCTTGGTATCGGTGTAGGTTTAAAAGGTTTGTTAGAAGCTATTTCAAGACAACCTGAAGTTGCAGGAAAAGCATTTACTTATTTCTTGGTTGGTGCAGCATTGGCAGAAGCATGTGCTTTATATGCTTTAGTTGTATCTTTCAAATTATTAGGTATGTTCTAAATCGAGGTTCTAAATGGAATTTGATGCAACCTTTTTAATAGCTGTTATAAGTTTTATCGTGTTTGTACTTCTTATGAACAAGATATTTTATGCACCTGTTTTAAAGATTATGCAAGCAAGACAATCTTTTGTTGAGAAAAATTACTCTTGTGCCGCTGAAACAAAAAAACAAACGGAAGAACGCACTCAATACAGAGAAAATGAACTTGAAAAATCAAGAAAAAGTTCAAGAGAAATGATAGCTCAACATTCTCAAAACCTTAAAAATGAGAGAAATAAAGAATTGGCAGAATACAAAGAAAATATTAATTTCGATATCGTAAGACAAAAAGACGGGTTAAAAAATTCTGCAATCGAAGCAAAAGATGTTTTAAAAGATAATGTTGTTGATATTGCAAAAGATATCTCGCAAATTCTTTTAGGTGAATCAATAAATAAAGAAAATATTAATAAATCACAAATAGAAGAATAAATTTATGTGGCACTTAATTCTTGAATCAAATTTAATAAACTTTATAGTAGTTTTCGTCATAATGGCATTTATTATCAAAAAAATAAATGTCGGCGATAAAATTGAAAATGTTCGCAAAACCATAAAGTCTTATGTTGATGAATCTTCTAACGAGAAAGAAGCTGCAGAGAAAGAGTTATCACAAATACAAGCAAAAATAGAGCATTTACAAGATGATATCAAAGACATTGAAGCTACTGCTCAAAATAATATAAAAGGGTTTGAGAACAAAATTCAAGAAGAAATCTATGAAAAGAAAAAAGATATAGATAAAAATGCCGAAAGAATTTTAAACCTTGAAACCAAAAATTTTAAAGATAAACTTTCAAGCGTACTGTCAGAAGCCTCAATTAATTTGGCCAGAAAAAATGCAATAGAACAATTAAAAAACAACAGAGAACTTCATAATAAATACATAAATGAAGCATTAGAAGGAATAGACAAAATAAACTTATGAAAATTACTGATGTTAAAAACGGTTTAATAGCAAAAAAATATGCAACTGCCCTTTATGAAGAAGCAGAGGAGCAACATATTGTCGAAAAGGTTTATAACGACTTAATTTTCATTGTCGAAACATTTAATTCAAATTCCGAATTAAAAGAGTTTTCAATAAGCCCTATAATTAATAAATCGGATAAACAAGATGTTTTAGGGAAGTTGTTTTCCCCGCACTGTGAAATTACATCTGTTGATTTTATTAAAATGCTTGTTGATTGCGGAAGAATGAACATAATAAATGAAATATTAAATCAATTTGTTATAATATTTGACAAGAAAAATAACATTGCAAAACCGATAATCACATCAGCTGTTGAACTTGATGATAACCAAAAAGAAACAATCTTAGGTAAACTTTCATCTAAACTTTCAAAAACAATAAGACCTGAATATGTCGTAAATCCCGATATAATCGGAGGTTTGATAATCGATATAGAAGATAAAACAATAGATTTCAGCTTAAAGTCGAAATTTGATAATATGAAAAAAACATTAACAAAAGGGAACAGATATGGCAACAATTAATCCTGAAGAAATAACATCAATCATAAAAGAAAAACTTCAAAATTACGAAACAAAACTTGAAGTAAAAAATATAGGAACAGTTCTTGAAGTTGCAGACGGTATCTCAAGAGTATATGGGCTTAGCAATGCAATGTCGTCAGAGCTTGTTGAATTTGAGGACGGGAAAGGTACACTCGGAATTGTTTTAAACTTGGAAGAAGACAATGTGGGTGTTGTTATTTTAGGTGATTATACTCATATTAAAGAGGGTATGACAGTAAAAACCACGGGAAGAATTGCTTCTGTGCCTGTAGGTGACGGCTTGTTAGGCAGAATAATCGACCCGACAGGTGTTCCGATAGATGGTAGAGGCGACATCAATTTTGAAAAAACAAGACCGATTGAAAGAGTTGCCCCCGGGATTGTTACAAGAAAATCAGTATGCGAACCTCTACAAACAGGGTTAACCGCTATTGACGCATTAACTCCTATCGGAAGAGGTCAAAGAGAATTAATTATCGGTGACAGACAAACAGGTAAAACCGCTATTGCTATTGATACAATTATCAACCAAAAAGGCAAGGATGTTATTTGTATTTACGTTGCAATAGGGCAAAAGACATCAACCGTAGCACAATTAGCAAAAAATCTTGAAAACTTCGGAGCTATGGAATACACAATTATCATCTCCGCTCCTGCTAATGAATCGGCTCCAATGCAATATATTGCACCGTTCGCAGGTTGTGCTATTGCAGAAGAATATATGGAACAAGGAAAATCTTGTTTAATAGTTTACGACGATTTATCAAAGCACGCTCAAGCATACAGAGCAATGAGCTTATTGTTAAAAAGACCGTCAGGACGTGAAGCATACCCGGGGGACGTTTTCTATTTACATTCAAGATTACTTGAAAGAGCTTGCAAATTAAATGATGAACTCGGTGGCGGAAGCATAACTGCATTACCAATTATTGAAACACAAGCAGGCGATGTATCAGCTTACATCCCGACAAACGTTATTTCAATTACAGACGGACAAATTTTCTTAGAATCAAACTTATTTAACTCAGGTATCAGACCGGCAATCAATGCAGGTATTTCGGTATCTCGTGTAGGTGGTGCTGCTCAAACAAAAGGTATTAAACAAGTTGCAGGTAAATTAAGACTTGATTTAGCACAGTTTAGAGAACTTGAAGCGTTTGCTCAATTCGCAAGCGATTTGGATAAGGCAACAAAAGAACAGTTAACAAGAGGACAAAAATTAACAGAAATCTTGAAACAGCCTCAATATTCACCTTTAAGCGTTGCAGAACAAGTAAGTATATTGTTTGCTGCAAATGAAGGTCTGTTAGATGATATTGAAAACAACAGAATAAAAGATTTCAAAGACGGTTGGTTTAACTATTTTGACGCTAATATGAGAGAATTATCGGAAAAATTAGACAACGGTGATAAACTTTCAGATGATGATAAAGTTGCCCTAACAAATGCAATCAACAAATATAAATTGAATTTCTTTAAGTAACTAAGGTAAAAATGGCTAATTTAAAAAAAATAAAAACAAGAATACAATCAATAAAAAGTACTCAAAAAATCACAAAAGCAATGAAAATGGTTGCTTCTGCAAAGGTGAAAAAATTTGAGAACAAAGTAAAAGCGTCAAGACCTTTTACTTATGAACTTGAAAAAGTATTTTACAGGCTTCTTCACTCTATTTCAGATATAGAAACAAAAGAAACCAATTTTAAGGAGCCGTTAAATAATTACCCTGTTTTGTTGCAAGAACGCCCTATCAAACGTGTAGGATTATTGATTATGTCCTCAAACAAAGGGTTAGCAGGTGCATTTAATGCCAATATCGTAAGATATACAATCCAAACGATTAAAGACTATAAAGACAAAGGTATTGAATGCGAATTGTTTATTGTGGGGCAAAAAGGTTATAACGTATTAAAAAGAAGTGCGGAAGAAATAGGTTTTAAAATAACCGAAACTTATTTGAATTTTGCAGAAAACCCTACATCATCACAAGCTCGTTTAATTGCTTCAAATATGGCAAAATCTTTTGTTAACGGGGATATAGATTCAATGGAGATTATAACGACTCGTTTCAGAAATATGATGTCGTATTCTGTTGAAAAATGGGATATTTTACCGTTAGACGAAATAAATTTTGATTATACAAAAGAAGATTTTTCAAATATGGAAATAGAACCGAACATTTCTTCAATTTTATCTGAAATAGTTCCTCTATTTATATCAAGCATTATTTTCCAAGCAATGTTAGAATCAATAGCCAGTGAGTTAGCATCAAGAATTACGGCAATGTCTGCGGCATGCAACAATGCCGATGAAATGATTAGCAAACTGACAATTGAGTACAACAAAGTACGTCAGGCAATGATTACACAAGAATTAACGGAAATTGTCGGCGGAAGTTTAACAATCAATAAATAGGAAAATGGCAAAATTTAAAAAGATAATTCTCGGCATTTCTATAAGTGCGGTTTCTCTGGCGGCATTATATTATGGTGCGGTTTTTGTTGCTCCTAATATTATCGATTTGAATAAATATAAAAATATTGTTACCTCTCAAATAGAAAAGGAAACCGGATTTAAGATTTCATGCGAAGATATTTCTTTTGCAAAAAGCTTTTCTCCTGATTTAAAAATACACTTGTTTCACACGCTTGTTTTATATCCTGACAACAAAGAATTTATAAAGATAAAAGACAGTGAACTCAGTGTAAGATTACTCCCTTTATTGTTTAGAAAACTCGAAATTAAAAATGCAAAATTAACAAGACCGATTATAAATATAACTTTGTATAAAGACTATTCAACTTCCTTAGAACGATATTTAAAGAAAAATGAAAAATTAAGTCAAAACGAATATTTCATTAACAGTATAATTTCTGATACATACTGCCGGAATTACAAACTCAAAATAAAAGATGAAACAATAAACAAAACCTTTTACCTGGAGGGTGATGACCTTATTATAAAAGACATCAAAATCAATGAAAAAATAAGATTTATACTAAAAGGTGCATTATATGAAAACAAGAAACAATATCTTAATTATGATATGGATATAACTTCCGCATTTTTTAAAAAAGAAAGCTCTTTCTCTTTTTCTCCCTTTAAGACAATTGCTGAAACGGACATAAAAGGAGATATCAAAGGAAAACTTAATATTGACAAGAATAAAAATATTAACGGTCAATTAAAAATAGATAATTTAGCACTATCGGTAAACGGAAATATTCTTAAAAACAACAATGTTGATATGACCTTTAAAGGACAAGAAGCCGAAATAAATGCTATTTTGCACCCCTCAAAAAATGATAAAGCTCAAGTAAGCGGAAAATTCAAGTATGGTAAGAATAAAGCCGTAAATTTAACCGCAAATGCAGAAAATATTAATTTAACAAACCTTTTTAATATTATCTCCGCAATAACAAAATCCTTAAACATTCAAAACGAATACAAGGATTTGAAAGTTAAAGGTTTAGTTAATGCAAATTTCAGCATAAACTCTGATTTCAAGACACTAAAATCATCGGGAAGTGCAAAACTTATTAATGCCGAACTCACTCACCCGAAATTACCATACAAAATATCAGGAATAAATTCTGATATAGATATGTCAAATAACTCGATAAATATTAAAAATGCTCAATTAAAAATAAACTCAACTCCAATAATCCTTACAGGAGTAATCAATCAAGATGTATCTTTAAACTTAAATGCCTCTTCCACAAATCTTGATTTAAAAAACTTTTTAAGCCTTTTTAAACTTGAAAATCAATTACCTGTTGATATTCAAAAAGGTGCAATGAGTTTTAATTCAGAAATAAAGGGAAGTCTAAATAATAAGATTATTTCTGATACAAAAGTTTCAATATCTCAACTTGCTTTAACGGATAAAAAATATAAAATACCCGTTCAAGCTAATTTTGTAAATATTTCACTAAATGCTTTGAATGATAAATATAAAGGCGAAGTAATCTTGCAAGGCTTAAAATCACAAGTTGAAAAAAATAAGATTAGCTGTGAAAATTTTGACTTTGCGTTTGATGATAAAATTATTACGATTAAAGAAAATATTATAAAAATTCTAAATTCAGAACTTAAAATACAAGGAAACGTTAAAGATTACACAAAAAGCCCTGTTGTTGATATTAATTTCAACGGGGAAATAAAATCTGCCGACTTAGGAAATATATTAAACCGTTATATTAATCAGCCGTATAAAGCCACAGGGAAATTAAAAACACACGGCAAAGTTACAACAGTAAGCAATGAAAACATACTTAATTTAAAACTGGAAGCCAACGAAAATAACTACGTTTCTTATGCTGTTATTAAAGAATTATTGAATAAGCCTTCCGTTTTGAATGTTGATTTAGTTCAAAATGGTGATGAATTAAAGATAAAGGATATATCTTTATACGAAAAGGTAAACCAAAAAGCTGCTACGGATAAATACAGCAAAATATTTTATTCGTCAGGGCTGGTTAATACCAAAATGAACTCACTAAAAGATTTTAATATTGTTATTCCTCAAAGACTAAGTGCTTCATCTGATTTCTTCGGGGGAGAAGATATCTCACTTAAAGCCGATTTATTATTGAACGGTTCTGTTGATAACCCGAAAATAAAGGGGAATGCCCAACTATACACCTATAACATAAAAAAATATCTTACTGCCATAAAAAATGCGGATATTAAATTTAATAATGACCGAATTAAAATAAATGCACCCGATATTCAGGTTAATGATTCCAAAATTAACATCTCGGCGGAAGCTATGCTCGATAGAAATAAAAAAATAAATGTAGAGAATGTTCATTTTAACTCCCTAAATTTAGATTTGAATACACTATTTCCAATGTTAGAGAAAGAAATAACACCATTCAGCGGCAACTTTATTACAATTAAAAACGGAACTGCAACAATAAATAATTTCAAAGCTCTTAATATCAAAGCAAAAGATATAAGCTCTGATTTTTCTTTGAGTAATAATATTTTGAATATCTCAAACATTAATTCAAGTGCATACGGCGGAAAAGTAACAGGAAGTATTAATATTGATATTTTACCTCATATTTTTGAACTTAAACTTAACGGACAAAATGTAAGATTGAGAGAATCCTTGTATGATTTATGTAAACTTGATGATAATATTGCAGGGAATATAAATTTTGTTTCAATTTTAACTTTAAAATCAGGCGATTATAAAAGTACTGTTAAGTCTTTAAACGGATATATTGATTATAAAGCATATAACGGCAGGCTGGGAACTTTAGGTAAATTTGAGTATTACTTATATGCTCAAAATATTTTATATCACGGATTTTTTAAAACCACATTAAACAGAATTGCTGACGCAATTACAAAAGATAATACTTCTCAATATAAATATTCAAGCGGAACCGTTCATTTTGAAAACGGTTATGCTTCTTTTGATAATATTAAAACTCAAGGTAGAGATATGAGTTTATTCTTGAACGGACAACATAATTTGATTACAAATCAGGCAAACATAAACATTTACGGACGTATATCCGATGAAATTTCTTCAAAACTCGGCTCTTTCGGTGAATTTTCGATTTCTGACTTTATAGATAATTCATCAGAGAAAAGACCTAAAAATGTGGAAACATTACCTTTAGAATTGATTAATGAAATACCGCTCCTGACTCAAACAAACGTTAATACAAAGACGTTTAAAGTTAATATATTCGGCAAACTAGACGCCATCAACTCTATAAATTCTTTCTGCTGGGTTGTTCCAAGCCAAAACTTAACAATAAAAGAAGAAAAGCTGCCGGATTTTTCTGATATTTCTGAGATATAAATTAATTAGTTTTCTTCAGATGAAATTCCGACTTCAGAGTGATCTTCAATTTTTATTTGCGGATCAATTCCGGAATTTATAATTGAATATTTGTTTATATCAGTGTCTTTTATAAATTGCTTGTTAAACTCTTCCATTTTACGATAGTTAAATTCATTTTCCCACTTAGCAATTACAATTGTAGCTATACAATTCCCGATTAGATTGACTGTAGTTCTTCCCATATCCAAAATTTGATCAATACCTAAAAGGATTGCAACTCCGATTAAAGGATACCCAAACCCTGATAAAGTGCCTGCCAATACAACGAGAGCCACTCTCGGAACACCTGCAATACCTTTACTCGTAAGCATTAAAGTCGCCATTATAAAGACAAGCTGCAAAGGTTCTAAATTAATTCCGACTATTTGAAGTGAAAATAACATTGCTAATGCAAGATAAAGCGTTGAACCGTCAAGGTTAAACGTATAACCTGTAGGCATTACAAACCCTACAATATTTTTAGGAACACCGAAGTTTTCCATAATTTTCATAGCTTGAGGGAGTGCCGCTTCTGATGTTGAAGTTGTAAAAGCAAGCAATGCAGGGTCTTTAATTGCTCTTAATACCGAGAATACTGATATCCCGACTATTCTGCAAGCAATATTTAATATTACAAAAAGGAACAAGAAAAGTGCTAAATATAGGGAGCCTATAATTTTAGCATAATTGACCATAATCCCCATTCCGCTTTCGGCAATTGTATATGAAATAGCTCCAAATACCCCTATCGGAGCAAAATTCATAACAAAATGAGTAAACTTAAACATAACTTCCGATAGAGAAGAAACGCAGTTTAAAACCGGTTTTGCCTTTTCTCCTGCCGCACAAATTGCAAGAGCAAAAAATATTGAAAAGACAACGATTTGAAGTAAATCACCGTTAGCCATTGCTTTAATAATGCTTGCAGGTACAATATTAACAAACATATCAACGGTAGAAGCGTGAGTTCCGGTTGACGCCATAACGGCAACATTATCCATCATCTTTTGGGATACATTTTCAATTGCAAATCCTGCACCGGGTTTTGAAATCAAACCGATACCCAGCCCGATAACCAATGCAAAAGATGTTGCAGTTGCAAAATAAACAAAAGTTTTAGCTCCCAACTTGCCTAAAGATCTGATGTTACCGTGGGAAGCTATCCCCGTAACAACAACAGAGAAAAGTAAAGGTGCAATTATCATTTTTATCATATTCAGGAAAATAGTAGCAAGTGGCTGCATTTTAACACCTGCTTGAGGGAATTTCCAACCGACAACTACTCCGGCTAATAAGCCTAAAAATATGTATAATGTAAGTTTTGACGTTTTCATCTATAATTGTACCTGCTACAATTATACTAAAAAAATATGAAATACAATTTTTTTGTCAGAAAAAATATTCCAAGTTACAAAAATGATACAAATTTAGATTAAAGGTATATTCATACAATTACTAAATTAAAAAATGTCGATTGAGCATACCTTGTCTAACAAATAAAGACCTTGTGTCCCTGAAACAAGTTCTTGGCGACATGTTATTATTGAAAAATGATAGACTCCCTATAGACATGTAAAACGTGCGTTAGCGTAGTTTTTCAATCTGTCCGGAATCTCATACAGTTACTGTCAGATTAGTAAATCAGACCTTGCTTAACGATTTTTTGACAATTTTAACTCCAATTCATTATAATAACTGTGAATATTTTGGAAAGGTATTTTAAAAGATATACCGGTAATATTATTTTCTATATTTAAATCGAAAAAGTATCTCAAGCCGATTATCAAGTTTACTTTGATAAGATTGCTGAAGGTTCTAGGACCGGCTCAGAATTTGACAAAATCAATTAAGTATATTTTAAATACTTATCTATATGTAATATTATTATAAATTATTTTAGAAGCTTCTACAATAAACTCTTTGCCTTGAAAATTGTTGTATGGTCTTTTTGCCAAAATAACAACAATATATTTTTTCCCGTTTGAAGTCTTAACAATACCTGCATCACCAAGCATAAAACCAATATCTCCAGTTTTATGTAAAAGAATTGCATTTGACGGAATCCCCGCTTGTAATAATCGGTTGTTTTTAACATGAGAAAGGTAATCCGCAATATGGCTTTTTGATTCGTTTGACAACATTGTTGTTGAATCCATGTTATAAAACATTTTTGCCATTTCTCTTGCAGTCGTAACATTTGTTCCGTCCAAATCAGGAAGCCAATTGTTTATTCTTGTGCTTTTTAGTCCCCAATGGTGAATAGCCCTGTTAACTTCCGGCATACCACCCATTTTTGCCATAATCATATTGGTCGATGAGTTATCAGAATTTTCTATCATTATTCTTGCAAGGTAGTCCATAGAATGTGCTATTCCGCCTTGTGAATATTGAAGTTTACCGGAGCCTGACGCTCTATAGTAATCATCTAATACCATTGTATCATCAAGAGAGAACTTTCCGTTTTCAATTTCTCTAAACATTTGAATTAATACAGGTACTTTAATAATACTTGCAGCAGGATATATCTCATCTGCCCCGATATTAACATAAGATTTTGTACCGTATTCCCAAACATAAATTGAGGGTTTTATTCTAGGGAAATTTTGTGCTAAAGTAAGTAATCTGTTCTTTAATGCCGTATTTTCAAATCCCTCTGCTATATCCGGCATTATAACATCCTTATATTCCGTATCTTTAATAACATATTCACCAAGGAATAAATCTTTATATAAGTAGCCGTGTGTAGGGAACAACATTTTCCGGTAATCAACTTTTAAAGGATTACTAACCTTTTTTTGAGGAAATATGTCTGCAACATAACTCTTAAATGAATAAGTAAGCATAAAAAGCAAACCGCAGCATACAGCAATACAAACAATCAATTTCTTTAAAACAACCAATCCGTTATTTTTCTTCTTTTTTTTCTTGATTGGCTTAACTTTTACTGTTTGTGTATTTTTAAAATAGTATTGCTCGTACATTGCAGTGTACATATCAACATTATTTGAGCAGCGGTAATTATGTTCCGGCAAAAATTCTTCCTCCATAATAACATTATATTATATGCAGAAATAAACAATCAATTTTTTAAAGAAAATTAATGTATTTTTGTTTATTGTATTATATCGTGGCTCACTTGTTATGTTAAAAATTATTCCACCCTATTAATTTATATCGACAACGCTGACGCCGTCGCCGCCTTCAGTGTTTTCTCCTGCACGAAATTTTGCAACATAAGGCGAATGCATTAAATAATCTCTGATAACTTGTTTTAACGCACCTGTTCCATGCCCGTGGATAATATAAACAGGTGTCAAATTTACTAAACTTGCCTTATCCAGATATGTTTCAAGTT
>CAYYPD010000040.1:18290-18550 GCA_964473445.1 uncultured Muribaculaceae bacterium | reverse complement strand
GTAGCTATTTCTCAAGGCTGGAGTTTGAAAGAAATAAATGCAAGTTGTGATATGGATAATAAATCCTCCGTAACAATGTATGAAAGTGCGGGATTTACACAAAAATATTCTTATCCTCAAGCATATTTGCCTAAACAGCATTAATTAAATTTAATATTTATACAAAAACATGTTTTATTTTGTTATCATAAAAGAATGGATATTCTAAAAACATTCGAAATATTTTTATCGGCACCGATGAGCATAATCCACAAACGAAA
>CAYYPD010000040.1:0-18280 GCA_964473445.1 uncultured Muribaculaceae bacterium | reverse complement strand
TAAGATTATGCATGTTGAAACAAACATTTTTGCCCAAAATGTACCTATAGATATTAAATTAGATGATAATATTCAACTTACTGTTTATAATAACGAGAAAGTATATAAGTTACTTTCGGGTGTAATTCAAAAGAAAAGAAAAAAAGATGAAAATTACAAAAGCAAAATTCATAACCAGTGCTCCGACATTGAAAGAATGTCCCGAATTATCTCTGCCTGAATTTGCCTTAATAGGTCGCTCAAATGTAGGTAAATCGTCGTTTATCAACTCTATTGTCGGCATAAAAGGTTTGGCAAAAACAAGTAATACTCCCGGAAAAACTAAGTTAATAAATTTATTCAACATTAATGACTTATTTGTTTTTGCGGATTTACCGGGGTACGGATATGCAAAAGTTTCAGGGAAAACTCAAAATCAATGGCAAAAAAGTTTAGAACAATATTTGTTGAAACGTGATGCGATTGTTTGCCTTATTCAACTTATAGATTCAAGGCATGATATTCAGCAAAATGATTTGCAAATGGCAGAATGGATAAGATATAATAACTTACCGTGTTTTGTAGTGGCAACCAAAGTTGATCAAATTTCAAAATCACAAATTAATCCGACCTGCAAAAAGTTCGAAAAAGTTTTAGAGCTGCCCGTATTACCTTTCTGCAAAGCAAATTCATATTACAATTCAGCTGTTACAAACAAAATGGAAGAGTTTATAATTAAATAACTTATACTCTTGTTATATGATGAAATATTTTATATATTTATTTATAATTTGAACTGTAAATAAAGTAAGGACAAAAATGCTTCCTATAATTACACAAGAACAATCATCATTATGTTTTGCAGAAATATTCCAAGATGTACACGCTTGGAGAAAAAAGATGATTCATTATATAAAAGATGAAAATCCTGAAATCAATTCTGCAATTATTGAAGCTGCTCAAAATACTGATTTAGACCCGAAAGCTGTTGCACTGGGTGCTTATATGACTTACATTCTGTTAGAAACGGCAATGAAAGAAGAATCAGGGCAAGAAGTCTTTACAATTGAAGATTAGTTTATTCCAATATTTTGATTTTATAATTTTGGATTTTTTCTTGTCTTATTAAATTTTTCTGATTTTCAAGAGTGTTTTCAATTGCAAAAATCCACCCGCATTTCGGATTAACAAATAAAAAGAAAGCTGCTTCGCTTTCAACAAGGCGAGCAGGGTTATCAATAATGAGTTCACCTTTATCCGACAATTCAAATACAGTAAAGGATAACGGTGCAGAAATCGAACTGTCTATATAAGCATCATATTTTATATTCTTAATCAGACTCGTATCTTTTATTAAACTCTGATTTTTATGAGTTTTAACATGCCTGTATAAAAAAGTAATAATATCTTCTAAATTATTGAAACTGCTCATGTTTTACCACATAAATAAAATCTTCAACCAGCTTTTTGTTCCAGCGTTGACCTGCTTCGCTTTCAATAATCTTAATAATTTCATCAAGGCTGTAAGCGTGTCTGTAGGGTCTGTCTTGCAACATTGCATAGAATGAATCAACAAGCAAAACTATTTGAGAGGAAATAGGAATTTCAACACCTGATTTGTTTTCGGGATAACCGTGTCCGTCCCAATTTTCGTGGTGATTTTCTATAATCGGAATAACGTCTTGAATATTTGAAATGGGCTTCAAAATATCACGGGCAGCTATTATGGGATGTTGCTTTATAATATTTTTTTCTTCTTCTGTTAGTGGAGTTTTCTTATTAAAAATTTTCTCGGGTATCATTATATTTCCAATGTCATATAATAATATTGCAAGTTTTAATTTGTCTATTTCTTTTTTAGGCAGTTCTAATTTTTTTGCCAACAACACTGCTAAAATTTGTTTTGATTTTGTAGTTCCTGTTTTATACATGGAATTATATGTTTGAGAAATTGTGTCAACGATAGAGAACAGAGTATCTTTTGACCCTTTATCACTTTCTTGAAGTTTTTGCAATTTCCGATAAAGCATTTGAGAAGTATCATCACCAATAGGGATACGTTTTTTAGACAGAATATCAATAAATGTATCAACGGCAATTTTTTGCCAATCTGCTTCGTTATCATTTTGTGCAAGTTGAACTTGGTTTCTTCCGTTTAATTTTGCCTTATACATTGCTTGGTCTGCAAGTTCAATAAGTTCGTCTATGCGGTCAGAGTGCTCTAAAAATGTAGCGACACCAACGCTTGCCGTAATGCCGACGATAGTATCAAGAACTTGGCTTTCAATTGATTTTCTTATTCTTTCGGCTGCTATCATTGCACCTTTTGAGTCAACTCCGGGGAGCAGCAGGTTAAATTCTTCTCCGCCTATTCTTGCAGGAATATCAATAGAACGAGCTTCTTTCTTTAATACATTTGCAATTGTCTTTATGGCTAAATCTCCGAACTGATGTCCGTATGTATCATTGATTCTTTTTAAATAATCCAAATCCATTGAAATAACAGAAAAAGGTTGTTTTAGTCGGAGAGCACGTTCAGCTTCTTTCACAATATTATGCTCAAAATATCTGCGGTTATATAAACCTGTTAACGAATCGGTAACTGCTTGCTTTTTAACTTCTTCAAACAAGCCTGAAACTGTGATTGCTAAGCCGATTTGACCTGCATATAAGGTTAAAAAGTTGTTTTCGGTATCTGTTACGCTATCTCTGTCTGAGGCTACAATAAGGCATCCGAAATTCTCCTTTTCCCCGTGTAAAGGAACTACGGTGCATATTTTAGATTTCGAAATTTGAAGAATTTCTTTTAATTGTTCATCAGATACGTTTGGAAAGCACATTCTTGCCATCCCGATTATATCAGGTGTTGAATATAGTTTTCTTTCATTAATGGATTTTGCAATAATTGAATTTTGCAAATACGGAATATGGTATGTTTCCATAGATTTATTCATCAACGTAAAAATCTTCCCGATATTTTTTCCATCGGAAAGTGCTTTAAAAACCAAATATTGCTCGTCGTTATTATCTTTTTCCAGTTTGAAAACAGAGGCAGAAGTATAATTCATATCTTCGTGTAAAACGGTTACAATCTTATCAAGCAAACTTGACAGGGGTTGAGAAGAATTCATCATATCCCAGACTGTATTAAGAGTAAAAAGAGTTTGATTAGCTTGCTCAAGTTCTTTTGTTCTTGCTTTAATTTCTTCTTCAAGGGCAATATTTTTTGCGTAAACATCCGCAAAGTCTTTACCTTTAATATTTATAGACCCGTCAATTTTATTTATCTGCCCGAGTATATCTTTTAAGCTCGAAAATATTCCCACTTCTTTTTTCCAAGATTTTTAATTTTAGTATTTGTATTATATAACTTTTTTCTTCTGATTGTAACCCCTTTTTATAATAAATATAATTTTCTTAACTTAGGATTATTTATACTTATTTATATGTTTGTTATAAAATAAAAGTATACGAGAAAAAATTATTATTGGAGAGTAAAATGGACGAAATCAGAGTCAGAATTGCACCGTCACCAAGCGGTAATTTGCACATTGGTACGGCAAGAACAGCATTGTTTAACTATTTGTTTGCAAAGAAAAATAACGGTAAATATGTTTTAAGAATTGAAGATACTGATGCGGAACGTACAAGCCAAGCATATATTGATAATATTTTTGACAGTTTAAAAGCATTAGGCTTAAATTGGGATGAAGGTCCTGATGTAGGCGGTGCCTATGGTCCTTATACTCAATCTGAAAGATTTGATATCTATCCTAAATATGTTCAAGAATTATTGGATAAAGGTTTTGCTTATGAATGTTTCTGCACACCGGAAGAATTAGAAGCAGAAAAAGAAGAAGCTACTAAAAATAAACAGGCTTATGTTTATTCTAAAAAATGTGAAAACTTAACAGAAGAACAAAAAGCAAAATTAAGAGCAGAAGGTAGAAAACCTGCTGTTCGTTTCTCAATTTCAAAAGCATTAAAGGCTTTTCACGATACTCCGATTATCCGCTTTGAAGACCTTGTTAAAGGAAATTTACATCAAGATGCAAGTCTAATCGGTGATTTTGTTATCATGAAGTCAAACGGTTCACCTACATACAACTTTGCGGTTGTTATTGATGATATGTTGATGAAAATTTCACATATTATCAGAGGGGAAGACCACATTTCAAATACATTTAAGCAAATTTTGATATATGAAGCATTAGGTGCTACAGTTCCTAAATTTGGTCACTTAGGTATGATTTTAGCTCCGGACAGAAGCAAACTTTCAAAACGTCATGGTGCTACTGCGGTTTCCGAATTCGTTGAAAAAGGATACTTAACCGAAGCTCTGTTAAACTTTGTAGCTTTATTAGGTTGGTCACCGTCTGACGGAGTTGAAATTAAAACTTTAGATGAAATCGCTCAAGATTTTAGAATTCATGAAGTTTCTTCTTCAAATTCAATCTTTGAATATGACAAATTAAACTGGATGAACGGTCAATATATCAAAAAAATGGATATTAAAGAATTAACTCAAAAAGCAAAGAAATTCTTAACAAAATATGATTTATCAGAATTGACAGAAGAACAACTTGAAAAAGTTATTGCTGCTACAAGAGAACCTATTACGGTACTTTCTGATTTAACAAATGATGTAGCTTACTTCTTCGGTAAAGATATTACATACGAAGAAGGTGTAAAAGAAAAGAATGTTGATACAGAACAAGCTCAAAACATTTTAAAATATTTTGCATCTCAACTTGATGGATATGATTTTGACAACGAAGAAAAATTGCACGAGCAGTTAGCTGATTTTAGAATATATTTCAAAGAAAAATACGGTATCAAACCAAAAGAAACTATGTGGACAGTAAGAGCAGCTTTAACGGGAAGAACACATGGTGCGGACATGGGTGTAATTCTTGAAGTTTTAGGCAATGATAAAGTAAAATATCGTATAGATAAAGCAATTGTAAAATAATGGAAAGCTTTTTAAATTTACCAAAAGTATCATTTATAGTAATCACACACAATTTCTCTGACTTTGTGTGTGATTGTTTAACAAGCATTAAAAATCAGACTTATAAAAACTTTGAAATTATAGTCGTTGATGATGTATCAAAAGATGATACTGCTGATAAAATTAAAAATTTCATAAACGAAAATCAGGCACTCGATATAAAGTTGATTCAAAATGAAAGTAATGTCGGACAATTAGCATCTTTTTTAAACGGATTAAGAGTTGCACAAGGTCAGTTTGTTTGTTCTATAGACGGAGATGATATTCTATTTCCCGAATATTGTGCAATGCACATTGAAACCCACATGCGAACCCCTGTTGCAATGACAACATGCCTGCAAGCGGAAATTGATGAAAACAATGTCATTCATACTTTAAATTCAATAGATAGCCCCGGGGAAAAAATAACAAAATTTAAAATTGACAATAAATCCTTTGAAGATTTTTTAGCTTATCGAAATGCTCAAGGAATAAATGCAGAGGGTGCTGACGTAAAAGTTTTGGATAATAACAAATACAGTTTTGCTACTTGGCATTGGGGACCGACATCATCGGGCATGATGAGAAAATCAGTATGTGATATGCTTCTTCAAATAGAAAAAACAAGAAGTCTGAAAATTACGGCAGACAAATTTATGTTCTCTTTTTGCCATTTAATAGGTTCAAGTGCAGTAATAAAAAAGGTTTTATTTGCATACAGAAGGCACACTTCCAATTATTCTCTCGCTAATCCTGTAATGGGCAATAAAAAATATTTAAAAGAAAGAACTCAAAATAATTATTTCAGAAATAATAAAAAAATAAGAAGCCAAATGTTTAAGTTTATTTCTTCAAACAAAGAATATTTTGTATCAATTATAAATAAAGCCAATTTATTAATGGTTTATAAAAGAATTATCTTTTCTTTGGATTTTAATTTTTTCAAAGGTCTTGTAAAATCTTTATTTATATAATATTGCGATAAGTTAAGTATTGTTGCCGATTTCAAGTTGACAAAGGTGTATGTGCAATGTAAACTTTAAACATAATGTACAATTCTGTACAGGTGTATTAGATAGGTAAGTCGTTAATAAATGCGTAAGCTACGACTCCTCAAACGAAAGGAATTTAACATGTTCGCAATTATTGAAACAGGCGGAAAACAATATCAAGTTACTGAAGGGCGTTATGTTGATATTGAATTATTAGAAAATGAAGCAGATTCAAAAGTAGTTTTTGAAAACATTATAATGCTCGTTAACGGTAAAAAATCAAAAGTAGGTCAACCTTACGTTAAAAATGCAAGTGTTGAAGGTACTGTTGTAAAACATGACAGAGCAAAAAAAGTTATTGTTTACAAACAAAGAGCTAAAAAAGGCTACAGAAGAAAACAAGGTCACAGACAAGGCTTTACAAGAGTTATGATTAACAAAATCAGAACAACTGCAAAAAAAGCTGAAGCTGCAGAAACTACAACAGAAGAATAAGAAATTAATTTAAGGAGAATATAACCATGGCACATAAGAAAGGTGTCGGATCGAGTAAAAACGGTCGTGACAGTGAAAGTAAGCGATTAGGCGTAAAAAAATTCGGTGGCGAATCTGTTACTGTAGGTAATATCATTGTTCGTCAAAAAGGTACAAAAGTTCACCCCGGAAACAACGTAGGTATGGGTAAAGATAACACATTGTTTGCTTTGATTGACGGTGTTGTTAAATTTGAACCGCACAGACGAGACAGAAAACAAGTTAGTGTTTACGCTGAATAGTTAAATTATGATATAATAAAAGGAACAACTTCACGGTTGTTCTTTTTATTTTGGAAGAAAGGTGAACTAATGAACCCTAAAGGCTGCAGTTTTCTTGAAGATGGTATCAATTTTGACTTGGATACGGTTTGTGATTGTTGTATTATGCACAATGACGGTCGAGGATTACCGGTTTTACTGGAAAATTACCATGGAGAGCTTATAGACTGGGAAAATCTTTTTAAAATAAAAGCAAAAAGGATTGAAGCTCAAAAACAAGCAACAATTTATGATTGTGAGGGTTGTTATCGTTTAGCTGACTATAATTTTACAGGTGAAGAAAAAATTTCGGAATTACACTTTTCTCATTGCAGAGCTTGTAATGCAAAATGTATTTATTGTTCGGAAGAGTATAGCGGTGGCTTTTTAAATTATGACACATACCCTGTAATTAAAGATTTAATTGAAAAAGGGTATCATAAAGGCGGTGGCGAGGCTACAATGGAAGGCGGCGAGCCGACATTAATGCAGTCCTTTGATGAACTTGTTCATTTATTAACATCTAACGGAACAAATATAAGAGTTCACACAAGCGGAATAAAATTCAGTCCGACGGTAGCGGAAGCCTTAACTAACAGGCAAGGAAAAATTGTAATTTCACCGGATTCATCATGCTCTGAAACGTTCAAAAAAATAAAACAAGTTGATGCTTTTGAAAAAGTCTGCGAAAATATAAAAAAATATTCACACGCCGCAAACGGAAATACTTCGGATATTATCATTAAGTATATTCTTGTTCCGGGGTATAATGACAATATAAAAGAAATAAAAAATTTCTTTAAATTGTTAAATAAATTAGGAATTTCAACAGTCGCCCTGGATATTGAAGTTAAATATGCAATGAAATACAACAACAAAGATGTATCTCCTCATATATACTTCTTAGTTGATTATTTTGAAAATTTAGCAAAAAAATACAACATGCAGTTATTAAAGTACAGTTTCTTATCTTACGTATTAAACAATCGTACAATAGAAAAAGCTAAATATTTGAATAATGATATATTATTTAATTTCAGAATAAAAAAATTCATTCAAAAAGAAAAAAACATAAACTATACCCGATAAGGCAATTGTAAATTCATGTAAATGTATTAGCTCCGATTGACAAGTTTTGAGTTAGAATATAAAATGTAAAAAACAAAAAGCCTTAACAAAAATAATTTAGGACAAAAATATTATAATATATGATAAATACTCTTATAAAATCAGATAAAGCAAAAAAACAGGAATTAGAATCTCTTTTCAATAAAATGTGTTTTGTTCCCCAATGGGAAAAAATTGCTGATGTTGCTTTAAATAAAAAAGGATTTTTCAGAAGAACTGCTATTAATGCAGGATTATTCCGTAATTTTTCTTCTAAAAATATGTTGGAAAAATATTCTTTAAGAATTAATGATTCTCAAGTAATCGCATTTATGGATTTAAAAGTCTATAAGGATTGTGTTTATATTATTAATTTAGATTCGGATTCTTTTAGCTTTTATAATGAATCTGTTTGTGATTTATTACAAATAGCAATTGAAAAAGCATTATACAACACAACAGATAAAGAAGTTAAAATAAATCTTTCTTTACCGTTAATTAAAAATAACAGAATGAAGAAGATTTTAATTAATTCAGGTTTTGTTTCGGAAGCAAATCAAACCAATTATGAAAAAGAAATGTTTGGCGAAACTTTTTCTATTTCAGTAGAAAAATCCGATATGTGGAGAAGAAGAATTAAACAAAAATCTTTTCTAATCAACAAATAATTTTTAAAACTTCATATATATATATGATTTGATTATTCTGTTAAGTCTATACAATTGATAATAGCGATATTATCAGAAAAGTTATGAGTGAAAATACAGAATACAGTTCATATAATAATATAAAAAGACTTTCAGACAGCGAGCTGGAAAGTTTATGGCTGAGTTATCTCTCAGATAAATCAAATAAAAAATTGAGAGATGAGTTAATCGTTCAATATATTTATTTAACAAAGTATGTTATCGGCAGAATTAAATTAAACTTACCGCCAAACATTGCGATTGAGGATATTACAAGTTTTGGGGTTGAGGGGTTGATTGATGCGATAGAAAAATTTTCACCTGATAAAGGTGCTCATTTTGAAACTTATGCAATTATGAGAATAAGAGGCACAATCATTGATAAAATTCGTTCTCAAGATTGGTTGCCGAGAAGTGTAAGGAAAAAAATTAAAGATATTAAAAATGCTACGGAAACATTAAAACAGGAATTGAGAAGAATGCCGACCGAGCAAGAAGTTGCAGACTATTTAGGCATTGAAAAAGAAAAAATGACTGCAATACTTGCAGAAGATACTTCTGTCGGTTCTTTGTATGATAAAAAATATTCAGGGGATGACGGAGTTGAATTAATTGACACTATTGAAGATACAAACTCTGTTAGCCCGTTAGAGAAACTTGCAGAAAAAGATGTTAAGAATGAATTGCAAGCCGCTCTAAAAAAACTTCCCGAACGTGAACGTATGGTAATGGTTCTTTACTACCACGAAAATATGACGTTAAAAGAAATCGGTGAAAGTATAGAAGTTTCAGAATCAAGAGTGTGTCAAATCCACGCACAAGCAATTATGAAACTGAGAAACATTTTAAAAGACAATAAAGCTGCAAAAATTACATCATAAATGTTTTTCAAGTTCATTAAAATTGAACTTCAAATTTTCTATTTTTTCTATATTATATGAGGTTTTATTTTTGATAAAATCTTCAAAATCATTTGAAATATTGTCTTGAGGATTTTCTAAATCAATATAAGGCAGATTAAACTCTTTTGCGATTGTTTTAACTTTTATATCATAGCTAATCGGCAACAATTTTACTCCGCATTTTATTGCTACTAAACAAGCGTGGTAACGCATTGCAATAAGTTCCTCAAGAGAAGAAATAATTTCGATTATTTTATCATTTGAACTATTTTCGATTATCTCAATTTTCAAATTACTGTTTAAATTTGTTAGTTTTTCTTTTAACTTCTTGCAGACCCCCATATCAAGCGAGTTTTGAAGGGAGATAAGTAATATTTCTTTATTTTGGTAATATTTATTTATACAAAATGCTAAATCAGAAAGTTTTTCATCAGTTAAGTAAGAAAAACTTCTTAATTGAATTCCGATTTTATCTGATTTTTTTATATCATTAACTTCTAAATTCCAAACAGGGTCAGAACATAAACTTGATTTTATTCCCCATTTATTTAAAAGGTTATAACTGTTCCCATCTCGAACCGTAATGTAAGTCGCTTTTTTTAAAATAAACTCCGTTATTTTTGCAAGAAATTTATTATTTATAGGACCTATTCCCTGTGCAAAAATAATGGTTTTTTTGTGGAAAATTTGAGCGATTGCAAGCACCATAAGGTAATATATAATACTCTTTTTGCCGGTTACATCCTGAAGAAGACTTCCGCCTCCCGAGATAAGGCAGGTTGACTTAAAAAGTGAAGTAATAACATCTTTGGGACAAAAAGTTCTAACACTGTTTACCCCTAAATTCTTTGAAGTTTTATTGGGATTGGAAGAGAAAACCGTTATTTCATCAATGTTTTTCATTTTTTTTATGTTTTCAACCAAAATTTTTAAAATGGTTTCATCCCCAAAATTGTCAAACCCGTAATATCCTGATATGCAAATTTTATTAGTCATTTTGTCCTTTAAAAATTTTGTAAACTTCTTCTTTTGTCGGTATAGACTTAATGGCACCTACATTTTTTATTTGTAATCCTGCAACAACAGAGCCTAAATTTGCAGCTTTAAATGGGGACATGCCTGAAACAATACCGTGTAATACCCCGCCGTTAAAGGCATCACCCGCACCTGTATCATTGACAACATCTTCATTTATGAACTTAACGAAATCTATTTTACCTTGATAACCTACAAAATAACCTTTTTCAATTGACGATTTAACAATTATTGTCGAAATACCTTTATCCCAAAGATATTTCATTGTATTATCAACAGAGTTTGAATCAATTACTACTTTTGAATCATATTTAACATTTAAAAATAAGATATCAATATTATCTTGAATTTCTTCGAACGCTTCTTTTGCTTCCTCATCAGACCAAATCAGAGAATTAAAATTAGGATCATAAGCTGTTAACACATTATTTTCTTTAGCGATTGTAAATGCTTTCTTTACGGCTTCTCTTGCCGAAATAGAAAGCGATTGAGTAATCCCTGTAGAATAAACCAAAGATGAATTTTGAATATATTCAGCCGAAATATCGTCAGCTGATAGCTTTGTTGCGGCCGTTTTTCTTCTGTATAGTGAAATTTCTTTTTCGCTTGATTCTCCGCTTTGAGATACAATATAAAGCCCGTTAAACCCTTGGACCGGTTTTACTTGGGATATATCAAGCCCCTCATCCTGCCAACTTTCAAGTAAATAATTTTTAAAGCAGTCCATTCCGACTCTTGCAATAAATCCGACTTTGGAACCCAGCCTTAATGCAGTAATAGCGGTGGTTAATGTATCTCCGCCATAGTATTTATCTAAATAAGAAGCCGTAGTAAGATTTTCTTTTGTAGAAAGTTCAATAAGACTTTCTCCGATTGCTATTATATCTGTTTTTTCACTCATATCCGCAATTCTCAACTGTACTTTAGCAAAAAGATTTAAAATAATCAATAAATTATACTATTCTTAATTCCACATTTCTATTTTGACCGGTTGTAAGATTATTTATCCTTTTCGCTACTTTTTTGTAATTTTTTTCCGCCTTATCAAAAGATAAATATTTTTTATAATATCTTCTTGCTCCTTTTAAATTGTTTAATTTTTCATAGCAAATACCTAACGCTAAGTATGCTCTATAGTAATCAGGTGCTAACTTTATGATTTTTGCAAATACTTTTGCACTGTTTAGATAATCCTCTAAATGCATATATAAAGTTGCTTTTTGGATATATGCCCTAATGTATTCAGGATTAGTTTCTATTATTTTTTGATATATCATTAAAGCCATTTCATCTTCATAAATCATTTCATGAACAAGTGCAAGCTGCATTTGTATATCAAGATTGTTTGGTTCGGCTTTTATTGCTTTCATTAGGTATGGCATACCTTCACTTTCATTTCCGTTTAAAATATTGCAAATTGCCAATTCCCGCTTTATTGCTGTACTTTCGGGAAGATATTCCTCTGCCTTTTTTAATGCACTGATAGCTTTTTCATATAATTCCAAATTTTTATATGAAATAGCAAGACCAAGATATGAATCGGGGTTAGATCTGTTAATCATAATTGAATGCAGGTAATTTTCAACAGATTCTTTGTATTTATTTTTTTTGCGTAACTTTTCCGCTTGCATAAGATATTCTTGTGCAACCGCCATAATATTTTTATTTGATTTTTCGGATGTATTTAAGTTGCTACCCAAACCTATATCCCCTTTTATCTTTAATATTTTATGAAATTTAAAGAAAAGGTTGTATAGTCTATGGATTAAATTTTATTGACCTAAAGATTAATAAATATGAGGTCTTTAATTCTCAATGTATTGTACAATTTGATGAAGATATTACACCCCTACTTACTACCACTCCTCTTTAAGCCTTATTTTTTACTTTAAATTTTAATTTAATACCGAAAATTGTAACAACTTTTTGTATAATGTTTCCATATTGTTGTTCATTTTTAACGGAAAATATTCTTTGAAGCAGATTGTTCATTTTGCTTTGCATTTTTACTCTTTAATTTTTCAATTATAGTACTCTGCAAGAATACACTGATATAATACAATAAAGTCCTTCCGAATAAAACTATAACTGATATTTTGTCGGGCGGGCATATTTAAAATACTCAAGAGTATAAGCATAAATACAATTGTGAAAGATTGTACCAAAGCCTTAATTATTTATTTGACACTGACCGAATGTTGCTATAAATTAATAGGAAAATATACTTAATCTTCTTATATGTATTGGAATTAGCACAAGCGATGGAGTTTTTATTATGTCTAAATTGTCAAAAAAACATAAACTACTGATTATATCGGGATTAACAGGGGTATTATTTATTATAATACTTGCAATTGCATTCATGTATATATTGACTTTAGAAAATAATATAATGACTATTTCAACAATGAATGAAGACAAGATAATTAAAAACGCAGTTATGCAATACAAGAAAGATAAGGCAACATCAGGAGAGCCTGACGTTCAATACGATGAGAACGGAATGACTCTGACAGATGAACGATACGGGAATGCGGGCATGCCTAAAACTTTAGTTCTCAAAGGGGTACCTATTTTATGTTTTGAATGGGCAAATATCGGTGATGAAAGTAAATGCACAGAGGAGCAACTAAATACTATTGAAGCTTTTTTTAAAGAGAACAAAAATCTTGATTGGGATAAAGAATATTTTGAATATTAACTTAATAAGGCTATTACCAAAAAGACAAAAAAATATATCGTAGAATGTATTCTTAATGGAAAAACAAATTTACCAAATGTATAATACGGGACTTGCAAACTCCCCCAAATAATACTTGTAATTTAACACAGAAAACAAGATATAATAAATGTGATGTATCTATTAAAATAAGATTAATGTATTGATGAGATTAACCACAATAATAAAATTTTAGACATTTTAGCATTATTGTAAAACTTTAAGCATTTATGTTCAAAATTAAATTAAAAAAACTTGCTTGAACCCAAATTGAAAATTTAAAAATATTTATATCTTTTGTGTTGTGAATGTTGTTTATTTCTGATGTTTTTGTGTTTTCGTTGTAATGTCGTTATTGGTATTACAAAGGAGGTTTTCGTGAATATAGTTTATCCGATTAAAAACAAAGAAAAAATTGCACAAATGAAAAATATTTTATCAACTAACAAATGTAATTTGTTGTTATTAAATCTTGGAATTAATAGTAGTTTAAAAGTTTCTGATATTTTGGCACTTAATGGAATATTCTCTTTTAAATACATTGTTTTTGTGATAAATTTTGAATAACGAAACACAATAGGAATTGAGTGTCTTCGTTGGTACAAAATGGAGATACAATAAGTGCCAATATTAGAATGGTTGAATAAAGAAGAAGCAGTTAAAACTGCAGATAAAGTTCCTTATAGAGTACTAAAAGCAAACAAAGAATTATCTTATGGTGAACAATCAGAAAATATGATAATTAAAGGGGATAATCTTGAGGCTTTAAAACATTGTTACCATACTACAAAGGACAAGTTAAGTGTATCTACATAGACCATCCTTATAATACAGGAAATGCTTTTGAATATTACGATGATAACTTAGAACATTCAACTTGGTTATCAATGATGTATCCAAGGTTAGAATTATTAAGAGAATTGCTTAGAGAAGATGGTTCAATATGGATTTCTATTGATGATGATGAATGTCATTACCTTAAAGTTATATGTGATGAAGTGCTTGGTAGAAAGAATTTCATTAACAATGTTATATGGCAGAAAAAGTTTTCTCCTCAAAATGATGCTAAGTGGTTGAGTGATAATCACGACCATATACTATATTATGCAAAAAATAAAAGCGTATGGAAACCTAATTTATTGCCACGTTCTAAAGAAATGAATGCAAGATATAAAAATCCTGACAATGACCCTCGTGGTCCTTGGACATCAAGCGATTTGTCAGTTCGTAGAATTACAGAAAAAGATATTTATGAAATAACTACACCTAGTGGTGCAAAATATTTTCCAACTCAAGGCAGAAGTTGGGGAGCCTCAAAAGAAAATTTTCAAGAACTTATTAAAGATAATAGAGTTTGGTTTGGCGAAAATGGAAATAATATGCCAAGACTAAAAAGATTTCTCTCTGATGTAAAAGACGGTGCTACCGCTCTGACAATATGGACTCATCAAGAAGTTGGGCATAATCAGGATGCAAAAAAAGAAGTTAAAGTTTTTAATTCAAATGATGTTTTTGATACTCCAAAACCAGAAAGACTTATCGAAAGAGTTTTAACATTGGGTTCAAATGAAGGTGATTTAGTTCTTGATTCTTTCTTAGGCTCTGGTACTACTTGTGCTGTTGCTCAGAAAATGGGTAGAAGATACATTGGTATAGAAATGGGAGAACATGCAATTACTCATTGTGTACCAAGAATGAAAGCAGTTATTGATGGAGAACAAGGTGGAATATCTAAAGCTGTTAATTGGAATGGCGGAGGTGGTTACACTTTTTACGATTTAGGGGAACCCGTATTTGATGAAAATGGTAATATTAACAAACAAATTGATTTCAAGACTTTAGCAAGTCATATATGGTTTACCGAAACAAAGACTCCATTTACTAATTATGAAAAATCACCATTACTTGGAATACACAATGGTATAGCATATTACCTTTTGTTTAATGGAATTTTAGGAGATAAAAAGCCTGACAGGGGTAATGTTTTAACTCAAAAAGTATTAGATTTATTACCTAAATTTAAAGGCACAAAAGTAATATATGGTGAAGCAACAAGGATGAATACTGAAAAATTGAAAGCAAACAATATTGTATTTAAGCAAACACCGTATGATGTAAAGGCAAGGTAATATTATAATGTTTCAATTAAAAGAATATCAACAAAAAACTTTGGATAAATTAGAAGAATATTTAAAACAAGCAAGATTATTTGGTGCAAAAAGTTCTTTTAATGGAATTTCTGAATCTAAAGCAGAATATAAAACAATAAAAAATCTAGAGAATGTTCCATATATTTGCCTAAGACTTCCAACAGGTGGCGGTAAAACATTTTTATCAGCTCATAGTATTAGTATTGCCTCTAAAAATTATTTAGAGCAAGATTTTCCTGTCGTTTTATGGTTAACTCCATCAACAGTTATTAAAGAACAAACTGTTGAAACATTGAAAAATCCTAATCACCCTAACAGAAAAGTTTTAGAGTCTGCTTTTGGCGGAAATGTTGCTATTTTTGATATTGCAGACTTTGTAAATGTTAGACCTCATGATTTAAAAAGTAAGGCTTGTATTTTTGTTTCTACAATTCAATCTTTTAGAGTTGAAAATAAAGAAGGTAGAAAACTATATGCACACAACGAAAATCTGGAAACTCATTTTGCAGGCATAACAAATAATACAACTTTTAATTTAGATAGGATAGAAGAAGGTACTGATAAAGGAAAAATTAAATTTTCTTTTGCTAATTTATTAAATATCCATACTCCTTTAGTTATTGTTGATGAAGCACACAATAATACTACAAATTTAAGTTATGAAGTAATGGATAGAGTAAACCCATCTTGTATTATAGAATTTACAGCAACCCCATCTAAAGAATCTAATGTTTTACACAGAGTTTCAGCTATGGAATTAAAAGCAGAAGAAATGATAAAATTGCCAATTGTCTTAACTGAATATCCAAGTTGGCAAGAGTCGATTGAAGCAGCAATAATTAAAAGAAAAGGTCTTGAAGATGTTGCTAAATCAGATAAAGACTATATTAGACCAATAGTTCTAATCCAAGCAGAAAATAAAGATAAAGAAGTAACTGTAGAAGTTATAAAAAATTATTTAATTGAAAATGGTAAAGTTGAACCTGAAAAAATTGCAATAGCAACAGGAGAGCAAAGAGAACTTGACGGAATAAATATTTTAGATCCAAATTGTCCTATTGAGTTTGTTATAACAATGCAAGCATTGAAAGAAGGTTGGGATTGTCCTTTTGCTTATATTTTTTGTTCTGTTGCAACAGTAAATTCAAAAACTGCTGTTGAACAATTATTAGGCAGGGTATTAAGAATGCCTTACGCAAAATTGAGAGAAAAATCTGATTTAAATAAAGCATACGCATTCGTTTCAACTACAAGTTGGCCTAATGCCGTTGCAAAATTATGCGATAATTTAACAAATATGGGCTTTGATGAAACAGAAGCAGAAACTTCTATTGAACCTATTCAAGAAAAGTTAGAATTAGGAGAAATAAAACCTGTAAAACAAACCTTTACAACAAAAATTGACACTACAAAATTAACAGAAGAAGTAAAACAGGTATTAGAAATTGAAACAAAAGAAGATGGTACATCAACTATAAAACTTGATTTTTCTACTCCACAAGAAATTATTGAACAAGTTGAAAAAGTAATTGACGAAAAAGATGTTGTAGCTTTTAAAAAAACAGTTGCTGTTCTTAAAAATAAAACAATAAATTTGACACCATCAGAAAAAGGAGAAACCATTGAAGTTCCTCAATTAAAGTTATTTATTGACGGCGAATGGGAACTTGCAGAAAAAGATATGTTTTTACCTAGTGGGTGGAATTTATTAGATTACCCCGCTATTTTTGAGAATGGTGAATTTGATATAAGAGATGATGGCAAAACAGTTGAAATCGACATTAACGGAAAGACAATAACAGAAACTTATTATCAAAATACATTAAGTTTGGACTTAGAACATATAGAAACTAATTGGAGTAATTCTGATTTATCAAGATGGCTAGACAGAAAAATTGTTCAACCTGATATAACTATGCCGGTTAAATTAGAATTTATAAGAAGAATTGTGGAATACTTAAATTTACAAAAAGGAATTTCTCTTTCAACACTAATTATGAGAAAATTTTTGCTGGCAAAAGCAATAGATAATAAGATTAATGATTATCGAAAAACAGCTTTCGCTAAAGGTTATCAACAAACATTATTTGATAATTTAGTGCCGGTTGAAACAAGTTTTGATTTTTCTTTTAAATTCGGTCAATATTACCCTGCAAGAGAGAAATATACAGGGCGAAAATCTTTTAATAAACATTTTTATCCTATTATTGCAGATATGAACGGAGAAGAAGCTGATTGTGCAGTTGAAATTGATATAATGCCGGAGGTTAAGTATTGGGTTAGAAATATTGAACATCATCCAATGGCATTTAATTTACCAACATCTACTGATAAATTCTATCCGGATTTTGTTTCACTATTAAATGACGGTAGATTATATGCTATTGAATATAAAGGTGCAGATAGAATTTCAAATGATGATTCAAAAGAAAAAGACAATATTGGTCAATTATGGGCAGAAAAAAGTAACGGTAAATGTTTGTTCAAAATGGTTACATTTGAAAAGCAAGCCGGCAAAAGTATAAGTACTCAAATTAGAGAAGAATTATAAGATTGTAATAATAAAAATAAATATAATTTTATTTTACCAATATAGTTAATGATATAGCTGAATTACTTAATATTACAAGAGCAAAAACTTATCACGTTGTTAATTCAATTATTATTGGAAAATCGGTCAACGTATTGTTGAAGAAGAACAAGCCGGAAAATCTCGTGCAGAATTGAAACAAAACTCATTGAAAAATTATCAAAATACTTGACAGATACTTTCGGGATAGGTTTTCCTGAAGCCAACTTAAAGAACATTCGTCAATTTTATCTAATATTTCCTGCATTTGATACGCAGTTTATTTCTATTCATACAACAAAAAACTCCCCTTTCGGTGAGTTAATTGGCTGGGACGGAAGGATTCGAACCTCCGAG
>CAYYPD010000039.1:15717-18892 GCA_964473445.1 uncultured Muribaculaceae bacterium | reverse complement strand
CATCATCCCGCAGAGTTCACCGTGTGCCCCGGCTGCAGGTTGTAAGGTCATTGCATCCATGCCTGTAACTGTTTTTAATGATTGAGTCAGATTGTACATTAATTTTAAAGCACCTTGCGAATCTTCGTCATCTTGAAGCGGATGTAATTGAGTAAATCCATCCAGCATTGCTAATGCTTCATTAACTTTGGGGTTATATTTCATTGTACAAGAACCGAGAGGATAAAAACCTTTTTCAATACAGAAATTGTTATCAGACAATTCTTTAAAATGCCTCATAACTTCAAGTTCAGAGATTTCGGGAAGAATAGATTCCGTTACATTTGATAAGTATTTTGAATCAATAAAACAAAAATCGGGTTTTTCATCTGTTAAAAATGTACCTTCCGTTTGAGGTACGGATTTTTCGAATATTAATTTTGTCATCATATCCTCTATTTGTATTCTTGAATCATTTTGCAGGCTTCATTTGCTCTTTTCGTAATTTCCTCATAAGATGCATTTTTGTATAGAGCTCTTCCTAATCCGACAGCTTTTGCACCTGCTTTTAAGTATGCTTGAATATCTTCTATTTTTATACTTCCTGCCGCAATTATATTTATGAATTTCATCGGACGTAAAATATCTTCAATATATTCTGCTCCGCCCATCGGGTTAGCCGGTGAGATTTTTATCAATTGAGTTCTTGCTTTCCAAGCCGAATAAGCCTCGTTTGGAGTTGTTGCAGTCATAATTAACGGTATTCTTTGGCTCTTGCATAATCTTACCAAATTCATTTGAAAAACAGGTGATACAATAACATCTGCTCCTGCATCAATTGCAATTTGAGCTTGACGTTGCGTAATAATTCCGCCTGCCATAATGAGAGGTCTTGAGTCTTGGTGAGTAATTTTTTCAATAACTCCGACTATTTCAGGTTTTTCAATAACCACTTCAATTATGTTTATTCCGCCATCTGAAATTGCTTTTATTATGTTTTCTGTTTCTTCCGTATTTTGATTTCTTAATACCGCAAATACTTTCTCTTTTTCAATTTTTTCAATAGGGTTCATTATTTTTTCTTTCTTAACTTCAATAAATTTGCAATAAATGCATTTTCAATATTCTTTTCTTTATCTGCCGATAATAATTTTTCTAAATCATCTTTAAATGTGGCTATATCTTCATACTTTCTTAAAATACCGTCAATGGCAATTGAAATATCGCCTGTTTCTTCCGATACTATAATACAAGCTGCATCACTGATTTCACTTGCTCCGATTGCTGCTCTGTGTCTTGTTCCGTATCTCCAACTTAATTTTGGGTCTTCCGTTAAAGGTAACAAAACCCCTGCAGCTAAAATTTTATCATCATGTATTACCATTGCCCCGTCATGTAACGGAGTATTTGGGAAAAATATTGTTAAAATAAGCTCTGCGGATATATCAGCGTTAATTATTGTACCTACTTCATTGTAAAAAGATTTATCGTCGGTCTTTTGCATAACGATTAAAGCTCCTCTTTTTACTCTGCTGCAGTATTTAACAGCTTCCGTTATTTCTTTTATTACACTTGTTTCCTTTTCCTGATGATTATTTTTGAATGTGAAAAAGTTCTTCCCGACAAAATTTGTTTGCCCTAAGTGAACAAGCAATTTTCTTAATTCAGGCTGGAATACAATAACTAAAGAAAGTAAGATTCCTGATAACACATATTGCGCAATTTGACCTAAAATTTGGAATTCCAATGCGATTAACACAGCAGAAAAAATCCATGCTGCAATAATGAATACAAGAATTCCTCTTACAAGTTTTTCAGCTTGAGAATTTTTAATAAACTTGAAATATAAATATGTCAGAATAACAACAATAATAAGGATTTGGATAATATCTTTCAACGTAAAATTAGCCGAAAAATTCGCCAATCCAAAGTTAATCATTATGTCGTTGTATATGTTTAAAATATTATCAAGCATTCAAACCCTGATTCAACCTCGCCGGAATTACATCAGACTCGCATAATTGTTCGTAAGTCTGCCTATCTACTATAATATCAGATTTTCCATTATTTACAAGTACAACAGCCGGTCTTAATACTCTGTTATAATTGCTTGCCATTGAAAAACCGTAAGCCCCTGTGTCATAGAAACAGATTACGTCACCCTCTTCTATGACCGGTAATTCTATATCCTGTGCCAAAATATCGCCTGATTCACAGAATTTTCCTGCTATAGTAACTTTTTCTTTTTCTGTTTCATTCGGTTTATTTACCACTTCAACAGTGTATGCGGCTTGATAAAGACTTGGTCTGATATTATCTGCCATTCCGCCATCTACTGCTTGATAACGTCTTCCGTTTGGAACTTGTTTTGAGCTGCCTGCCGTGTAGATGGTTACCCCTGCAGTGCCGGCTATACTTCTTCCGGGTTCTATATAGATAACAGGTTCTTCAATTTCATATTTTTTAGAATTAGTTTTAATTGACTCAATTATAGTTTCTGCAATTTCATAAACAGAAATCGGAGTATCATCCTCTGTATATTTAATGCCGAGTCCGCCCCCTAAATTCAGCGTAGTCAAAATAATTGAGTGTTTATCTTTTATTCTCTTTATTTCCTTAAATAAAACATCTATTTCATCATAATAAACTTGTTTTTCAAAAATTTGAGAACCGATATGTGCGTGTAAGCCTATTAAATTAAGATTTTTATATTCTTCTTTTATAAGGTCAATTGCTTCATCGATTTGTGTTAAGTCAAACCCAAATTTTGAGTCGGTTTGTCCTGTTTGAATATATTCGTGTGTATGGCATTCAATCCCCGGGGTAATTCTCAATAAAATATTTACAACAATATTTTCTGCTAGAGCGACATTGTTTAACAGAGCAAGCTCAAAGAAATTATCAACAGAAATTGTTTTTACACCGCTTTTTAACGCTAAAACAATTTCATCATAAGTTTTATTGTTCCCGTTAAAAAGTGTATTTTCCATATTAAAATTTGCTGATTTTGCGGTAAATATTTCGCCGCCTGAGCATAAATCCAAACCAAAATTTTCTTGCTGCATTATTCTGCACATTGCTTTTGTCATAAAAGCTTTTGAAGCAAACATCATTTTCATTTTCGGATAATCTTTGAATGCATCTTTGTAACTTTTTGCAATGGAACGAATTGTTTCTTCGTCATAAATGTATAACG
>CAYYPD010000039.1:0-15707 GCA_964473445.1 uncultured Muribaculaceae bacterium | reverse complement strand
ATATTGATTTGCAAGTTCAACTAAATCACAACCGCCGATTTCTATATTTCCGTTGTCATTAACTTTTGTTGTTATCGGCTTAATGTTTTGGTTTGCGGTTTTCATACTATCTCCTTTGTTACCCATGCTATTTTACCATAAATACCTTCTGAAAAGAATTTATAAATATTAGTTTTGCAACCATAGCGAAATGAACAATAAATGTTATGCAATGCAATAGCAAGTGAGCATCTTCTTATGCGAATTTTGGTATTGCATTACAATTTATTAGTGAGTGAAGCTTCGGCTCAGGTTTTGTGAAACTTATTAAAAAGTTTCCCTGTCCGGAGGACATAAAAATAATTAAATTATTAATAAAGTGTGGTCAAAAATTGCCTGCTCCAAACTGCAAAATTGTATTTGTTGAGTTAAAATCAAAACTGCGTACTAATTTCAATTCCATATATGGTTGCTATAATTTGCCTGTAATTGAAAAAACTCTTAATTTAGCACAGGTTGAAGAATGTTTAATGGGTGATAATACCGAAACGATATTTTAATAAACAAAATATAGCTTATGTATTTATTCCTAAATCCTTAAACGTTTTTTCGCTTGCTAAAATTGATGTAATGGGAGCATCCTTAAATACGTAATTTGCAGTTGCCATTATGTCTTCAACTGTAATTTTATCAATTGCTTTTATGTATTCAACATCAGAATTTTGCCCATAGTACGAATCTGCATTTGCAATCATTGCAGATGTTCTATCCATATTCCCTTCTTGTGAATTCAGTACAGTTGTTTTAATGATTTTTTTTGCACTTTCCAATTCATCAGAAGATACATATTCATTTTTTAATCTTTCGACATTTCGTTTGAATCCGGCAAGAGATTTATTTATATTTTGAGGGTCAGCTTCATTTGTTAAAGATGTATCAGTTGAAGTTGTTATGCTTAAGTTCATTATTCCCATATCTCTAATTTGAGAATTAGATGACCTTACTCTATAAGCCAAGTTACTGTCAATTCTTAAATCTTTAAATAGTCTGGAAGACATACCTCCTGAGCCTAAAATGGTATCCAATAAATCTATTTTGGCTTTGTCTTCTATATTTCCCGTTAATTTATATGTATATGCTTGGATTATTGATGCTTGAGCTTTTTCCTCTGTATTTGTTAACAAAACTTCTTGTGTATTTTGTTTATAGCCGGGATTTTTATACTCTAATCCAACTTGATACGGGGTAAACATTGGAAAATTTTGTGATAAATTGTTTAGAATGTTGTCTTGCAAATAAGGTTGAGAATCAATTGCCCCTGTAAATGCAGCTGAAGCCTGTGAATTATACATATTTTTATAGTATAAATTTATGCAATCTGCTAAAGTCATCCTGTCAAGAGCTGTCAACTGTTCTTTTAATTCTGCATTATAATTTGAATCAGGCATTAAATGTTTTATAAGTTTATCATCTGCTGATTTGCTTTCATTTTCAAGACTATCTCTTACAACTTTTTTAGCTCTGTCAAATTCTGCCTGTGTGAAATTCGGACTTAACAATGCTTCTTTCATTAACGGTAAAACTTCATTTGTTTTTTCTGACGGGAAGGTAGCCGAAATAATTATTCCTTTATCTGAAACTGAAAAGCCGAAGTTACAGTTCAGCTTTGTTTTTATTTTTGAAAAAGCAGCTGAATCTTTAAATGAACTTCCCCTGTTTAAAAGTATTTCTAATACATTAAGTTCAGATCTGTAATTTTCTTTGTTTGGTTGAATATTTGTCAGATTGAGTGCAAATGTAGCGTCTGCAGCATTATTAGCCGGACACATAAGCACTTGCATATTATTTTGTAATTTATAACTTTTTATTTGAGGGATTTCTTCTGCAACCGAGTCTATAACAGAAATACTTTTTCCAAATGAAACTGTTTTAGGTTCGATATTTAGTTCTTTTATTTTTTCGGACTTTCCAAAAGATATTTGTTTTGATTTAGCCGTTTCATAATTATCAATTATTTGAGCTTCCGGTGTAGCATCAGGATGCATAACACATATTGCAGCTTTATTTAAGTCTAAATATTTTTTTGCCATTTCAGATATATCTTGAGGTGTGACTGAAGAGATATCATTCGGATAGTTATTGTAATAGTTATAGTCATTATTTCTATCTATTATAATAAGACGATCACTAATTGCCTCTGCATATTCTGATTCATTCTTTGCAGCGTTTTTCTTTTCATTTATTATGTCTTGAATATCTTCATCAGACGGAGGATTATTTATTAAATCCGTAATTCCTTCATAAATTACTTTTAAAACCTCTTCGACTTGTTCTTCCGGTAGGTATAACCCCACAGACAAAACTCTTGGAGAATTCCTGTCTGAAGATATTCTTTCTATTCCAAAATCTAAATTAAGGGAATATTTATCTAACACTTTTGATACATTTGAATTTTTTGAAGCTAAATAAGATAATAAAATTCCAAGTCGATTAATATCTCTGTTTGAAGTTCCTGCTTCAATCGGAAAACCTATGTTAATAAATGCTCCCGGGTCTTTCTTTTGTTTATAATCAACCCTTGAGGGTTTATTTGTAGGGATCGGTTGTGCATATTGTCTTTTGTGAATATTAGATGTGTCAGGTCTTTTATTATAATATTTAGAAACAAGTTGCATTGTTTTATCAACATCAACATCTCCTGTTATAACAGTCACGGCATTATCAGGAGTGTACCAAGTATTATAATAATCTAAAACTTTTTCTCTTGTCAGAGAATTTATATTATCTTTAGTTCCAATGACTAAGTCTGAAGAAGTTGATTCTATCCCGAATAAATTTTTTATAATTTTTGAATTAGAAAAGCCGGCATAATTATCCGAACACATATCGATTTCGGATTTTACAGGTTCTTTTTCCCTTTCGATTTGGTATTCGGGAAATGTCGGGAACTGTGTTTGCAGAGCATTTAATCTTATTGCTTCTTCCAGAGATTTATCGTCTAATAACTGTAAATTTAAATAGTATTGGGTTTCGGAAAAACCTGTGAAAGCATTTGTATATCCCCCCATTTCTGTTAAACGTTTATCATATTCCCCAGGGACCAGGTCTTTGCTCCCGTTAAATAAAGAATGTTCTATAAAATGACTTATTCCTCTTAATTCATCAGGTTCATTCATAGATCCGACATTAAAAGAAGTTCTTATGAAGGTTGGACCTTTCTTGGGTAAAATAATCACACGTTGACCGTTTGAGAGCTTAAACATACTTGCATTTTTATCAAGCCCCGGAATTGGAATTTCACCTATTTTTGTATAAGAAACAGGCGTACTTGCATTAACTTGAGAAACCCCGTTTGTATAAACATTTGGCAAAAGCGATGTTTTTTGTGCAGCATTAAATGTTGGAACATCTTTTTTTGAAATTTCAATATTTTTTATATTGTTTAAATGTATGTTATTACTTGTAATTTTCATAAAAATATTATACTTTTATATGTGTAAAAACATATACTAATATTTTATTGCCATAAAAGATAAAGTAAGATTTATATATTTTTACAAAATATGAACAAGTTGGCAAAAAATATAATGTTTGGCATTATAATACTTGGAAGTGAAAAATTATTATGTATGATATAACAAGACTATATCCGCAATATCAAAGAACTCAAGACAGAAGAAAGCAAAATATTCCTGTCGCGGTTGACAGAAGAAGCGGAGTTGACAGAAGAAGCTCTGACAGAGTTGTTTTAGACAGCAAATTAACTCAAGATATTTTTGAAGTGAAGAGTAAAGTGGCTCAATTAGAATCTCTTTCCCCAAAGTTATTTGAAAATAATGTTGTAAAACAAGCTCCGAGTTTTTCATCAATGAATCAAACAACTCAAGATATTTTGGTAAAGGAAACAAAACCTGATTCTACCGAAATAGCAAGACAAGAAGCGAAATTGATGAACAGACAGGCAACTGCATTTCAGCTTGGCGTAATAGCAGCATCTTTGGCAGCTGCTATAGGATTAGCTTCTTTAAGCAGTGCGGGAGCGGTTATTGCTGTTGGTACAGGTTTATATATAGGTGCAAGAATTTTAAAATCACTTATTGTCAGAGAACTAAAAGACGATAACGAAAAATTTTCGGATAAATAATTATTATTGAGGTTTGATTTTATTACAATGTTTTTGTTGAATATTATCCAGCTTTTCTGCAAAGAAGGAAGAAAACATCGGTAATATACCGTAGTAAACAATTGCGAAAATCAGAGTCGGTCTGACAACATTTAGTCCTTGTATGTATTTTGCCAGTTTAGGGTCATTTTTATTTGCCTCCGTAAATTTAGCAATAAAGTTTTTACTTCCTTTTTGTGCAAGTTTATCGAGATAACATCCTCCTAATACCGTTAAACCCGTAGATATAATGTTGTTATATATAAGGGGACGCTTTCTCTCCTCTTTTATTTTATTGCTTTTCATTGTTCGTATGGTAGAAGAAGTAGTAAGCACAACATCTGTAAGAACAGACATATTTCTTGCAACGTTTCCGGGGTTAAAGTTGTGTTTTATCACAAAATTTTGAATATTTTTATTATCTATAATCTTTGAAACTAATTTTGTTGTATTAGAATTAACACCCTTAAAGGATGGATTCATGTTTGAAAAAATATTACTACCCGATTTTGTATGTAATTGTGAAAATCGATTATCTTCTATTTTTGTTTTATCTTTCTTTTTTGAAAAAAGCACATCTGTAATAACAGGTATAAGAGCTACTGTTAAAAGCGATTTGGGTATTGACATAAGCAGATTTGAAGATAATTTTATAAGCTGAGTTAATACTCCATAGTTATTAGAGTCGGCAAGCGTTTTACCTTTTTCTTTTAAAACATCAATTGTTTCTTTCTTTAAAAATTTATCAGGATTTTTATCTATATTATTTATTGCCTTTTCAATAGGAAGAGCAACTGCTTCTACAATCCCGAATTTTATTAACCCTGATGCAATTGAGTTTGCAGCAGCATATTGCTTGTTTTCTTTCTTTACATTAGGAGTAACCGCTATTGCAATCGGGCGAACCGCTAACGCCATTGCTAAAGAAGTTGCTGAAACAAATGTTGCAGGGTGGTTTGCAACACTTTCAAGTCCTTTTAATAAGAACTTGTTATTCATTATTCCTTTAAAATTCAAGCTGTTATCGTATTTATTTACTCTCATATCTATATGGAATAATAAAAAAAACGAAATTAAAATATTTTGTTACTGTTCTTTAAAAATTTATCATTTTATAATTAAAACTATGAGTATAATTGAAAAAATCAAAAAAGAATATTTTAGTTTGGGAAAGTATGAACGAATATTTTTCCCTCTTGTTTTACTTATTATCATAGCGGTTTCTGTTATGACAAAAGATAACAAAATTGCTTTAATATCTTCTATTTGCGGAATAAGTTATACTCTCTTGGCCGGAAAAGGTAAGATTTATTGCTACATTATAGGAATGATTGGAACGTTTTGTTATTCATACCTTGCTTTCACAAATTCTTTTTACGGAAATTTTATGCTATATTTCTTCTACTATCTTCCAATGGAAATAATAGGTATTTTTAAATGGAAAAAGCATTTAAAGAAAAATTCGGCGGATGTTGTAAAAACAAGATTAAACAATACTGAAAGAGTTATTTATTCTGTAATTACCGTAATTGCGACAATGGCTTTTTCTGTAATACTTGCAGTATTGAATGATAAAAATCCTTATATTGATTCATTTGTAACAGTCTTATCAATTACGGGGATGTTATTAACCGTGAAAAGATGTATTGAGCAGTGGTATATTTGGATAATTGTAAATGCTCTTACTCTTGTCATGTGGTTTAACGCTTATATCAACGGTTCAAACTCTCTTGTGCTTGTATTTATGTGGCTTATATACCTTGTTCTTGCTTTTTATTTTTTAAAAGAGTGGAAGAGAGAGCTGATAATCTCGGCAGAATAATAAAACGGAAAAGTTATGAAAAACAAAAAATATAAATATTTAGGTGTTATACATATACATACAAAGTTCTCCGACGGAACGGGGGGGATTGAAATAATTTCCAAAGCTGCAAAAAAAGCAGGTTTAAAATGGATTATTATTACGGATCATAACTCAATGGAAATTGAAGAGGGTTATTATAACGGAGTGTGCGTTATAAAAGGAGAAGAAATTACCCCTAAAAATGCAAACCACTACTTAGCACTCGATATAAAAACAACAATAACTCCATCCGAAAATTCTGCTGATAATATAAAACAAGTTATAAATCAAGGCGGGTTTGGATATTCTGCTCATCCTGATGAATCATCAAAAAGAAAAAATAAATACAAAGAACTGGTTTGGACTGATAAATCAATATATTATTCGGGAATTGAAATATGGAATTGGTTTTCATCATGGGCAGACGGATTTAATGATAAAAATTTCTTCACTCAATTGTATGGTTACATTTTAAAAAATAAAATTCTTCAAGAGCCAAAAGCTGAAACAATTGACTGGTGGGATAAAGTTAATAATCAAGAACAAAAAATTATTAACGGTATATTTGGAACAGATGCTCACGCATTAAGATATAAAAAGTACATATTGCCCGTGTCGGTTTTTCCTTATACTTTTATGTTTAAAACACTTGCCAATATTGTGCTTCTTGATGATGAACTTTCATCTGACTTTGCGGTCGCAAAATCACAAATTCTATCTGCATTGCGTAATGGCAAAAATTATATGATTAACAGGCAACGCTTTGACAGGCATGATTTTGATTTTTATATAAAAAATAATAACGGAGTTGCATTTTGCGGAGAAGAAATTAAATTGCAAGAAAATACTCATCTATATTTAAGTTTGCCGTTTAAAGCAGATATAAAAGTTTTGAGGAACGGTGAAACAATTGAAAAAACTTTTTCAGATTATATTCAATACAAAATTATTCAATCAGGCAAATACCGTATTGAAATAAGAAATAAAGGGAAAGTTTGTATGCTTTCAAATCCGATTTTAGTCTGTTAACAGATATTATTTATAAAAATATCTTGACTATGCCATCTTTTGATGATATTTTAATATCAACTGACTAAACGGGCTTGTGGCGCAGCGGTAGCGCAGGGGACTCATAATCCCTTGGTCGTAGGTTCGAATCCTACCGGGCCCAAAAATTAAAAAAGAACCGCTAAGGGTTCTTTTTTATTGTATTGTGCGATTTTTTACTTGAAATATTTAGATTGTTTGTATGACAGTGGGTAATGTTTATAAAAAATTTTTTACAGCCTTGCTGATAGGTATAATTTACTAAATTTATAACAAAATGTTAATATTTATACAAAAAACTCATAAATAGTTAAAGATACTCTTAATAAATACCGATAAGTTAAAATAAATCATTAGGAGTTGTATGAATGCTATTTGACTACAATTTAAGAAAAGGAAAGTTTGGAAACAATAGAACAAATAATGCCGGTAGTACGAATAACTCAAATAGAACCGGAAACGAGAGCAAATCTAATGAATCTAATGACGAATTATCATCCGTATTTAAAGAAATTTTAGAAGAAAATAATAAAGATAAAATTTCAACATCATTTTTTGTAAATAAATTAAAAGAGAGATATGACATTAAAGATAATGACAAGTTGACAAAAATTTTAAATACAATTGCAGATAATCATGATGACGGGGATGGTTACCTTTCACTTGAAGATTTCGAAATTCAAGAAAAATACGATGAAATTTCAAGTCAATTATATAATGCAACAGCAAACAGGTGGGGAACTAATGAAAAAAAAGTTCAAGAAATTTTGAATAATGAAAGTCTAACCGGCGATGATTGGGCTAATATAATTCAAACTTATGAAAATATATACGACAGAAATTTAATTGATGATGTTGATGCAGATTTCAGCGAAATTACCGAGAGTAATGTCCGTAATGAAATCATGAAAAAAATCACCTCTAAGTTACTGGAATCAATTGAATCAGGAAGTGATTTTGCATTAGAGATTGCTTGCAGTGAATTATACGCTTCCCTTAAACAAACAACAAATATAGGTGGTAGAGAAGTTCTTGATAGTAATAAAGCGGATGAATTTGCAATAAATCTTTTAAGCGGAAATGACAAAACCAATGCCATGATTTTAAGCAAATATAGTCAAATTACCGGCTCTAACTTAATAGAAGATATTCAAAAGAATGATAGTATATCAAAGTCCAATAAAGATTTGATTCAGTACAGATTGGATGTTGCAAACACATACATCTTATCAGAATTTGGTAATAATCAATCAGCATTTGAAGAATTGAGTTTGGATAATTATCCGGATTCAGCCAAAAATAAGGCTTGGACAATAAATTTATTAATTCAAGGGTTAAATAGTTCTCTTGTCGATTTTCAAAACCAAAATGATGAAGACGGCAGTATTACTGATAACTATAATTTAATAAAAGCGTTAACAGGGCTTGGCCTTTCCAGTCAAGATTTAGTATCTGCATTTAAAGAACAGGAAGAGCTTATTAATGAATTGACTAAGGCACTAAATGGTGAAAGTGAATTATCTTTTGAAGAAACTTTTAAAAAGTTAACAGGTGTTGATTATGACGAAGAAAAAATAATCAAATACCAAGAACTTTCAAATCAATACTCAATTGCATATAGTTCAATTCAGAGTGCACAAATATTTCAAGAGTCTGTTTCAAATGCAGACAACTTGCAAGATGTATTGAATTTATTTATCACTCATTTTGGCGATGAAACAAGAGGAAAAGAAGAATTTTTAGCTTATCTTCAAGATGGGATGATTCCAGCTCAAGATGATTTTGACGATACAAATCAAAAAACAGTTGCGTTTGGCGGATATGTTACTGATATCAGCTTTGATGATAACGGACAATTAGTTATTACCAGAATAAATAATTATAACTATAAAAGAAATGGCGAAGATGATGAAATTGAAACTCTATCTTATGATTTAGCCGAAACAACAAATATGATAAGAACTTTGCCAAGGACATTTGATAACAATAAATTTGTAAATCAAGTAATCGGTAATATAGAAGACTGCTTTGGATATACAATAGAAAATCTTCAAGAAGAGTACTACAATGCTAAAAAAGAAGCATTAGGCGGAGCTGACAAATTAGAAGAAACAATCAATGAATATTGTCAAAGCCAAAGTAATTTTATTGATAAATTAGCAGGTGCAACTCAAGTAGCAGGCATGGTAACAATCGCAACAGGCGGAGTTGTAACGTTTATTAATCCGCCTGCAGGTGTTGCAATAATGGGTGCCGGCAAATATATGGCACTTGGCGGAATGTTTGGAGATAATATTCTAAAGGCAGTTGATGGGTTATCTTCCGCTAACGGGTTAACAAAAGATGAAGCAAAAACTTTAATTAGAGAAACATTAACAGAAGTCGGTTATTTAGCCTTAGGCGGCAAACTCAACAGTATTGCAGAAGCAGTGCAAGCAGGTGCTTTTGAATCATTGACATCATTAGGAGTATCCAAAGGAGCTGCAACAGTATTGTCTTGGTTGGCAGAGGGCGGAACAGATATGACACTTTCTGTTTTATCTGATTTTATTATTACAGGCGATGCAAATATCAACGGTAATACCATACAAGTTCTTATGGGTATATTAACAGGTGTTGCTAATGCTAAAGTAAGACATTTACAAGAACAAAGAATTGGTGAATTAGAACAAAAATTTGAAACAGGAGAATACACCCAATCCGATATTGATGAATATGCTGAACTTTCTTTCTCGGGTAAACGAAGAGAAAGCGAAAGAACAAGTGATTCTGATGTTAAAACAAATGACCCTAATGTGGTAGTTTCTGATAAACAATTCGCATATTATAAAAGAGGAACCTCTCTTGTTAAGGGGCAACAATATGAAGTTGCACCCGGCACTTCAGTTAAAATTGGGAAAACAATATTATCATTGGATGACCTGTCTTTGAAACCTGGAGAAACAATAACTGTCGGAAGAAGCGGTTACGGGGCTGATTACCAAATAGCAGATATTATGGTTTCAAGATCTCATCTAAAAGTTACCGCAACTGAGAATGGTTATATCATAGTTGATACTAATTCAACTAATGGAACAACCTTGCAATTTCGTCCGTTGGTATTAAAACATAGGGATGGCTCTATAACAATTCATAAAAATATGTCTCCTGAGACTTATAAGAGCTTATTTGGAACAGCAGACGGATATGTTCATTCAAATACCGCACAACAGTCAAATGGGGATTGCTATTTATTATCAACTTTAAATGCATTATTCGAAAATCCTAAGTCCAGAAATGTAATTTTAAACTGTTTTCAAGAAATGCCTGACGGAAGAATAATGGTATCTCTTCCCAATGGACAATTCCAAGTAGATATTACTAATGCCATAAAAGAAATAAATATGAACCCCGGACAATATAACAGGTCTTCTTTAGGAATTGCTGTACTTGAATATGTATATGGACAAGAAAGATACGCTAAGGCATTAGACTTGGCATCTCGTAATTCTAATCCTTATAGTGATGAATTTTCGAATTATGTATGGTCTAGATTATTATATGATAGAGAACTGAGCAATGCTGATGTTTTCAGAGAAGGAGGAAATACTGCGGAAGTAATGTCAATGTTTGGATTTAAATCAGAATGGGTGACTGACACAAAAGAAATGGCAAAAATTCTTTCTGACAGTTCAAGTTGGGAAGATTATGTCTTCACAATCAGTACGAAAAAAACTCCAAATGGTGGTGGAGATGATAAATATTGGTATTCCAACTTAGATTTAGTCGGGAACCATTCATATTTAGCACAACCAATAATTAAAAACGGAAAAATTGTTATCTTAATAAAAAACCCTTGGCATTCAGATAGAGTATCATGTGAATTAACATTAGACCAACTTAAAAGTTTAGGTTGTTTCTCCGGTTTATACGTAACAAAAATTAACTAAGGATAAATATATGGATAATCGAATTAATAATATTAACAATCAAAAAAGCAATACAATTAATCAAAAACCTTATATCCCGTATGAAATCAGAAAGTCAAAAAAAATATACGATGATTTTGTAAGAAAAATGGATGAAAGTGACTTCTGTAACACGGATAAACGTTATATTGCCGAACTTATTTACGTAAGGAAACTTATTTCTCTTTACGCAGAGAAAAATATTCCTATTTATTTACGAGATATGAAAGACAGAGAAGCTGAAATTCTAAAAAAGTTAGAAGTTGAATTTGGTGTTAAATTTAAGGATTCTTAAATAAAACTACAAATCATTAAGAACTATTCTCCCTGCAAGAATATTGGCAGGTCGTGTTCTTTTGCAAATTTCAGTATAGCAGGGGGGATTTCATCTAAACTGTTTACTTTTACAGTTACGGCGTTTGTTTCTGCATCATCTCTAAAATATATTGGCAATCCTCTCATAACTTATAAAAAAGGCTTTATTATACTCACTTTCTCTTATTTTATTTTATTCATTTGGGGCTAATGCTTTTTTTTCAAAATATGATAAAATATTAATTATGAAAAACATTGATTTTAGAGGAATAATAATGAATAATAAACTTAAAATATCATTCTTTTTGCTTTTATTTGCAGGCATAATGTTTACAAGCACAAATTATAATGTGGTAAACTCTGTTACAACTGCAGTGCAAAAACAAGTTGCGGAAAAAACTTATATGCAGGTTTCTCCGTTAAGTATTGTAGCTAACCCGGAAAAATATCTACGTAAAAATGTAACTTTTAATGCGGAATTTGTATCTTTCTCTTCTTTAGGACTGGATTATGAACCTGCAAAGAGAGAAAGCACTAAATATATCGGAATATTAATTAAACGTGATGATGTAAAAGACCACGTTATTCCGTTATCAGAAATGAAAATATTTATAGATAGAGAATTAGCTGAAAAACATGCAGATTTAGAAACCGGCGATAAAATTGTAATTTCGGGAAACGTATTTTCTACTGCAATCGGAGATCCGTGGCTTGATGTTAAAGAGTTAACTATTACTACAAAAAAAGAAAAAGAAGCTAAATAATAATATTTTACAATCAGGAGTCAGTTGTGAAGGATAATAAAAAAGTATATTTAACAATACATGGGCATTTTTACCAACCGCCGAGAGAAAATCCGTGGTTGGAAACAATTGAAATGCAAGACAGTGCAAATCCTTATCATGATTGGAATGCCAGAGTTACTGCAGAGTGCTACACTCCAAATTCCGTATCTAAAATAGTAACGAACGAAAATAAAATACTTGATATTGTCAACAACTACTCATATATCAGTTTCAATTTCGGACCTACTTTGTTGTCATGGCTTGAATTAAACAGCCCATATACCTACGAAAGAATTATAAAAGCTGATATAGAAAGTGCCGCTAATAATAATGGTCACGGGAACGCAATTGCACAGGTTTATAACCATATTATTATGCCTCTTGCTAATAAGAGAGATAAATATACCCAAATTATTTGGGGTATTAAAGATTTTCAATATCGTTTCGGACGTAAACCTGAGGGCATGTGGCTTGCCGAAACCGCTTGTGATGCAGAAACTTTAAAAGCACTGGCTGATTGCGGCATTAAGTTTACAATATTATCACCTCATCAGGTAAAAGCGGTAAGAAAAATCGGAGAGGAGAAATGGCAAGATGTAAGCTGGGGTAATGTTGACCCTGCCAGAGCTTATCGTTACTACACAGCTGCCGACAAAACTCAATACATAGATTTATTCTTCTATGACGGTTCAATTTCTAAATCTGTAGCTTTTGATGAGCTTCTTACTGACGGAAATAAACTTATTTCAAGGTTAAAAGATGGAATTTCGGATCAAAGAGATTACAATCAGCTTATAAATATTGCAACTGATGGCGAAAGCTACGGTCATCACACAAAATTCGGGGATATGGCTCTTTCATATATTCTGAAAATCAGGGCAAAAGATGAAGGATTTGAAATTACAAATTATGCAAACTACCTGACGCAAGAAGAAGTTCGGTATGAAGCTGATATTAAAGAAGTTTCCGCATGGAGTTGCTCTCATGGAGTCGGTCGTTGGTGTGAAGATTGCGGTTGTTCAACAGGCGGAGGTTACGGCTGGAATCAAAAGTGGAGAAAACCTTTAAGGGACGGATTAAACTATGTCAGAGATGAATTAACCAAAGTTTTTGAAGAAAACGCTTCTTTATATTTTAAAGATATTTGGGTCGCAAGAAATGACTATATTACAGTAATTTTGGACAGATGTAAAAATTCAATAAACGATTTTTTAGCAAAACATCAAAAATATCCGCTTGAAAAAGCCGATAAAATCAAAGCATTAAAATTAATGGAAATGCAGCGTCAATCACTTTTAATGTTTACAAGCTGCGGTTGGTTTTTCTCTGAAATATCAGGGCTTGAAACCACTCAAATTATGAAGTATGCAGCACGTGCAATGCAACTTGCCGGCTCTTTCTCATCAAAAGATATTGAAAGCGAATTCTTAAAAATTTTAAATACCGCAATCAGCAATATTCACGGATTTGGAACAGGTAAAGATGTTTATGAAAAATTTATAAAACCGGCAGTCATTTCAATTAAGCAAATCGTAGCACTATGGGCAATTTCTTCAATGCACACAAACTTTGATGACTGCACAACTCTATATTGCTACAACGTTAAAAAGCACTACAGCAAATATGTTTCAAAAGGAACAACCGCATTTTCGGCAGGCAGAATTGAAATTGAATCTAAAATAACATTAGAAAAATTTGATTTTCTTTATGCTGCCGTTCAATTCCCCGAGGGAGATTTTCACTGCACGGTTAAATCCTACAACGAAGAAGAAAACACACAGGAAATTGCAAAGAAATTAATTGATATTTATAATAATTACCCGATAACGGAAATTATAAGAGCATTAGATAATGTATTCGGCAAAGAATATTTCACTCTAAAAGATGTATTAATTGAGGACAGAAGCAAAATTATATTATCGACACTTAAAGATAAACTCGGCAAATTTTCTAACACTTACAGAGAGGTTTACAACGAGGGTAAGAGTTTTATTCTGCAATTAATCAGCTTAGGAATTACAGTTCCTTTGGAATACAAATTGGCAGCTCAATACACTCTATCAAACGATTTCAATGAATTGTTTGAAAATTCAAGCAACATAATAGATGATGAACTCATTCAAAAGGCAGTTGAAATAGCAAATGAAGCAAAAGCCTTTAATATTGAAATTAACAAAGATAAAACCTGCAAAATATTTGCAGAGCAAATACAAAAAACAATTTATAATTTCATGAAGAATTTTGAAATACACAGGCTTGATAACATTTTAAAAATGTTTGAATGCGTAAATAAACTTGACCTCTGTATTGATATAGCGGAAGCTCAAAATATGTATTTCAATAAAATATATAAAAAGTTTACAAATTTACTTGATAAAGTCTTAGAGCAAAACGATAATGTTGAAGAAGTTCGAGATTTCTTGTTCTCACTGTTGGTTTTAGGGGAGTATTTAAATATTAATACAGACTTCTATAAATCATCAATTCTAAGATTGACCTCAAACAGAATAAAAATAACAGATTAATTATTTTTTAGCTTATTAACAACATCTATGACTTGTTTTTGTAATGAAATAAAGTCAGAGTTATTGTAAAGAGTGAAATCTGATTTTTTTATTTTTTCAAATTCATCTTCCTGCGAAGATATGCGTTTTAATGCATATTTTTCTGTGTAGTTGTTACGCTCAATTAAACGTTTTAAACGAATATCTTTATCCGCTGAAACAAATATAATTTTATCAAAATTTATTTGTTGATTAGTTTCAAATAATAAAGGAACTGCCACAAAAACAATATCTCGAGTTGAATTTTCTTTAAAAAATTTTTCTACTTTTTGAAAAATTCGTTTATGTAAAATTTCTTCAAGTTTAATCTTTTTATCAACGGAAGAAAAAACAACTTTCCCCAATTTTTCTCTTGAAATATGACCGTTTTCATCAAGAATATCATCCTCGATAAAAGCACTTTTAATCTCTTGTATTGCCGAATAATCCGAAGCTAAAATAAAATGATTTAATTTATCGGTATCGGCAACTTTAAACCCCATTGTCAAAAGCATTCTTTCAACCTGTGATTTTCCGCTTGCGATATTTCCCGTAATTGCTACTTTTAACATATAAAATCCCTCGGATTTATTATACTACATTTTTTTGTATTTGACATTTTGTTAGGCATTCCTTACAATAATTTTTAAAAGAAAGGCATTTGTCATGAGTAAACTAAGTGCAAGTTTAGAAGATTATTTGGAAATTATTTGTAATTTGCTAAAGACAGGGAATAACGTAAAAGCTGTTGAAGTTGCAAAAAGGCTTAATATCTCAAGAGCGTCTGTATCAGAAGCTCTTGCGAAGCTTGCAGAAAGAAAGCTGATTGTATATGAAAGCCATAAGGGGATTACAATTACGACAGAGGGGTTAAAGAAAGCCCAAGATGTCATTTTAAAACACAACACCCTAACTGCATTTTTTGAAGAAACACTGGGATTAAACAAAGATGTTGCAGAAGATAATGCTTGTAAAATTGAACATGTTATAAGTGATGATGTATTTGAAAGGATAATGAAATTTCAACAATATTGCAAAAATAATAGAGAGATTACAGATAACTTTAAGAAAGGATTATAAAAACCG
>CAYYPD010000038.1:0-19606 GCA_964473445.1 uncultured Muribaculaceae bacterium | reverse complement strand
TTTTCTTCGTTATCATCACGCCACTTTTGAGCCATTTCACGAATTTTTTCTTTTAAATCCGCCTCATCATCTCTTAAATTTGAAGCTGTTTCAAATTCTTGATTTCTGATGGCTTCTTCTTTTTGTTTGATGATAGATTTCAATTGTTTTTCAAGTTCTTTACCTTCAGGCGGCAATGCACTTGTTTGAATTCTCAACTTTGAAGCCGCTTCATCAATAATATCAATAGCTTTATCGGGCAAGAATCTATCCGTAATGTATTTTGATGAAAGTTCTGTAGCTGCAACAATTGCTTCATCCGAGATTCTTAATTTATGGTGTTCTTCATATTTAGGTTTTAAACCTTTAAGAATTTCGATTGTGTCTTCAATTGAAGGTTCATCAATCATAACAGGTTGAAATCTTCTTTCTAAAGCAGAATCTTTTTCAACATATTTTCTGTATTCTTCAAGAGTTGTTGCACCGATAACTTGAATTTCGCCTCTTGATAGAGCCGGTTTCAATATGTTAGCGGCATCAATAGCCCCTTCTGCCGCACCTGCACCGATTAATGTGTGCATTTCATCAATAATAAGAATGATATTACCTGCTTGGCGGATTTCATCCATTATTTTCTTTAAACGTTCTTCAAATTCACCTCTGTATTTAGTACCTGCAACAAGTAAACCCATATCAAGTTGAATAACTTTTTTGCCGTCAAGAATATCCGGAACCTCCGAATTAACGATTCTAATGGCAAGACCTTCAACAACTGCGGTTTTACCAACCCCGGGTTCACCTAATAATACCGGATTATTTTTTGTTCTTCTTGCGAGAATTTGAATTACACGTTCAATTTCTTTTTCTCTTCCGACTACAGGATCCAAACGTTGTTCTTGTGCGGCAAGTGTTAAATCAGTACCGAATTCATCAAGACTCGGAGTTTTTGTTTTTCCGGTTGAAGCAGTTGCAGTTCCTGTTGTTTGGGCAGGTTTTGTTTCACCCAACATCTTAATAACATTGCTTCTTACCTTGTTTAAATCAATACCTAAGTTCTCCAGAACTCTTGCGGCAACACCTTCACCTTCTCTAATCAATCCTAAAAGAAGATGTTCGGTTCCTATATAATTGTGACCTAATTGTCTTGCTTCATCCCATGACAACTCTAATACTCTTTTTGCTCTCGGCGTAAAAGGAATTTCTACTGCAACAAAGCCGGAACCTCTGCCGATAATTTTTTCAACTTCTACTCGTGCATCTTTTAAAGTTACACCCATTGCCTTTAATGTTTTAGCGGCAACACCGGTACCTTCTCCGATTAAACCCAGTAAAACTTGCTCTGTACCAACAAAATTATGACCCAGTCTTCTTGCTTCTTCTTGTGCAAGCATTATTACTTTTATAGCCTTTTCCGTAAAACGTTCGAACATTGCTTTACTTCTCCTAATAAGACTCCATAATATTATTTTACACAATAATTCAAATTATACAATCAGTCTGACAAAACTTTTAATTTATTTTCTGCGGGAAGATATTTTCCGTTTATGTTACTTGATTTTAAGTAAGCATCTCTCGCCTCATTTTTCATCTTTTTTTTCTCAAAAATTTCACCGATAATAAAGTGGGTTTCGGGGTCTTTATAATATATGTCAAGACTTTTATTTATGTATGTCATTGCTTCATCAGGGTAGTTGTTGTTTACTAAAACTCTTGCACAATATTTATATATTTCTTTATTGTATTTTTCAAAATAAGTACAATTTGATAATATTTTTTTAATTAAATCAATTTGATTGCAAACAAATAACATTTCCAAATCCTGCTCAAAGAAATTCCTTATTTGCATATAAGTAGGGTGAAAATCATATATATTTTTAATTATATTAATCAGAGAGAACAACCAATCAGCTTGAGGATTAGAACCTTTTACTATTGCGATAATAGAAAGTGCTTCTTCTGTTTTACCTTGTAAAAACCTACAATACCCGACGGCAGTTAAATTTTGCAGTTTATTAAAGTATTCGGCTGCAAGTTCAATTTGATGCTCATACAGTGCAATTTCCCCGAGAACATTAAAACTCCAAGAGTCCGAATTGTCTTTTAAAACTTCTTTTATCTTGGAGTAATTTTTATCTTTATATAATAGCTTTTCTATTTTTATTTTGTTCATTCTAAAAATTTGACATTGAATTGTTCATCATCATTAATTGAAGCATTTCAGGTGTGATTTTGTTATTTCCGTTTTGCTTATAGTATTTTAAATAATCAAAATCATTTTGCTTATTATTTGAATTCTCCATTATCATTGCCATAGATGATACTTGAGAATTGTTGTTTTGCAATATATCAAGTATTCTTGCCATTTTTTCATCAGACGGAAGTTGTGCTTTATTGTTATTGATTTCAGATTGCTGCATTTTCATGTGTTCTTGTTCGATAAATTGTTGAGCACTCGGGTGAATATAATGATATTTCCCGTCAATAAGTTTCTCAATTTCGATTGCGTTTTCACTCTTACTTACAGTATTCTTTTGAGCTAAATAGTTAGCAAAAAAGCCAACCGGGTCATTCTTTAACTGTTGAATTTCCTTATATGTAAAATCTTCATAAGTACATTGGTTTTGATTTTCCATACACATTTTTGCTTGAATTGCATAAGAAGTTAATTGCGGAACAGAGTTCAATTGTATTACTTTATCAAATGCTTCGTGAGCTTCAGGTTTCATAGCAATATTCATGTAAGAACTGCCCATATAGTACCAAGCAATAGCAACCGACGGATCTTTTTCCGTTAACTGCTGCATATCAGAAATACAACCGATATAGTTTTTTTGTTTATATTTTGCAATTGCTTCTCTTATTTCTGCCGAATTACCTGCCGCATAAACTCCTGCGATAGATAATGCAGCTAATGCAACCGTAATTGTCAATGCTAATATAAATGATTTCTTCATATTATTTCCTTATCGAATTTCGTTTTTATAACCAAACTAAACCTTATATTAAATTATATACCCAATTTTACAAAAAACCTAGTCTTTTACTCTATAGTAATTAATTTTTTAGCAATAAATACACTATTTGAGGGAGAGTGAATATCTTACTTACAAAATTTTATTTAATGATTTCAAATGAGAAGTTAAGCATTTTCTAATTTAAAAATATGATTTTTAACTAAAATAGTATATTAACTTTTGTAACGCATGTATAATATTATATATATCTGTTGAATAAACAAATGGGAGGACTAATGAAAATAAAGATAAAAGAAACCGTGAAAATAAAGAAAGGGTGGAGTTTATATAAGCTCGCCAAGGTTTTAAATCTTCCTCAACAAACTGTTTATTCTTGGGCAAGCGGAAGAACTCAGCCGTCTTATGAAAATATGGACAGATTATGCGAAACAATTAATTGCACTGTAGGGGATTTGTTTGAAGCTGAACCCGTACAACAAAAATTAAACCTTGCAGTTAATCAATAAAGTATTTGAAATATCATTTTTATATCTTATACAGTCGAGCTTCTCTCGCTGTTTAAATAAGTTAAGTTATGAAATTTCATATATGGTTGCGTACCTGTCAATAATTAACTGTAGTACGAGGTCTGATTTACTAATCAGACAGTAACTATTTGTAATTTTAACGCAAAGGAGGAAAAATGAAAAAGTTAGCAGTTTTGTTTTTGTGTTTGTTTGTATTTGCAGGCAATGCACAAGCTAAAAATTATGAAAGAAAAATTGTAAAAAATGCTGATGTAAAGCAAGTACAAACTGTATTAAAAGACGTTATAGATTTGTATAAGGGTGTAATTACAGTTATTATGTTTGATACGGAAGAACACAAGTACGTTGTAGAATATAATGCTACTACTTTAACGGCAGAGGTCGGGATTACTAAAGGTAGCAGTCAAAAATTCCCAAAGGCTCAATTTTCTTGCCGGTTAGTCCCAAAAGGAAATAATGTAGAAATTATAATGCGTAAAGTTAATTATACCGGATGGTTCGGCAAAAAAATAGTTTTTGATCACCAAAAAAAGTTTTATGAAGAACTTAAATACAACGGTTACCAAGTGGAAGATGTTAATTAATAATAAAAAAGAGGTTAAAACCGAACCAAATATATCTTTAAAACTGACAAAATGGTAATATTATTACTAAAAAGGGTGTACCTCAATATACAATAAATTCAGAAAATCTGTCTTTAATTTATAATCCCGACTTAGATTCTTCCAATGTTTTCGAAAATAATATTGCAAATATTGAGAACTACTTTGGAGAAGGCAAAATTGAAACAATAAAAAACCGATAACGGGGTGATAACAAAGTCAGATACAGATAAAATGGCACAAAATATTGCAAATTTGTTAACTGAAAATGGTTACAGTTGTACTGATGCAGCAATTGCGAATTACAAGTCAAAAACTTGTTCAAACATTCACAAATAATACAAACCGGCAGCAAATATAAAACAAAATTTCAAAAAAGTAATTAGTAATTCAATTTCTTGACTTAAAGTTATGTGCAAGATAAAATAAATCAAGTCTAAAATTAAGGGGATAGGATGAAAAATATTAAAGCCGATTATATAGAAAAAGTTGTTGAGATAATGAAGAATAACGAATTGACAGAGCTTTTTGTCGATGACGGTGAAACTTCTATGGTTATCAAAAGTGCAACTTATAAACCTGTTATAAAACAAGAAGATAATGTCGAAGTTTTACAGAAAGTTGAACCTTTACAAACAGAAACAGTCGAAACTAACGTTGTAGAAGAAAAGAAAAATGTTGTTCCGATTAAATCTAATATGATAGGTGTTTATTTTGCAAAACCGTCACCAAATGAAGCTCCTTATGTAAAAGTTGGAGATGAAATAAAAGTCGGACAAACAATTTGCATTATTGAAACAATAAAGTTAGTTAACAAAATAGCTTCGGACGTATCAGGCAAGGTTGTTGAGCTTTGTATTGAAGACGGCAAACCTGTTGAATACGGTCAAGTTATAATGTATATAGAGAAGAATTAATTATGTTTAAAAAAGTATTAATAGCAAACAGAGGCGAAATCGCCGTTAGAATTATCAGAGCTTGCAGAGAAATCGGAATTCCGACAGTTGCGGTATATTCGGAAGCTGATGCAAACTCATTACACGTTAGCCTTGCAACTGAAGCATACTGTATAGGACCTGCCGAAAGTTCTCGCAGTTACTTAAATATTCCTGCAATATTATCAGCCGCATTAATCTCCGGAGCTGATGCAATTCACCCCGGATATGGTTTCTTATCAGAAAATGCAGAATTTGCAGAAATTTGTGCAAAACACAACATTAAATTTATCGGTCCGTCTGCAGACTCAATGAGAGCAATGGGCGACAAATCAAACGCAAGAAAAACAATGTCATCAAAAAATGTTCCGATTATCCCGGGAACCGACATTTTAAAAAATATTAAAGAAGCTAAACAAGCCGCTAAAAAAATAGGCTACCCTGTTATTATTAAAGCGACAGCAGGTGGCGGCGGAAAAGCAATGCGTGTTGTTAACAATGAATCTGAATTAGAAATGAATATCAACCTTTGCAAACAAGAAGCTGAAAAGTTCTTTGCAAATAGCGATGTTTATATGGAAAAATTCCTTGTTAATCCAAGACACATTGAAGTTCAAGTATTAGCTGATAAATTTGGAAATGCTATTCACTTAGGCGAACGCGATTGTTCAATTCAACGTCGTCATCAAAAATTAATCGAAGAAGCACCATCCCCTGCCGTAAATAAATCGCTCAGAAAAAAATTAGGTGAAGCGGCAGTTAGAGCAGCTAAAGCTGTTAACTATGAGGGTGTAGGAACTATCGAATTTCTTCTTGACAGCAGCAAGAAATTTTACTTTATGGAAATGAATACAAGACTTCAAGTTGAACACGGTATCTCCGAAATGATTTCAAACATTGATATCGTTAGAGAACAAATCAACATTGCAGCAGGGCATAAACTGTCTTATAAACAAGAAGATGTTAAAATAAACGGACACGCAATCGAATGCAGAATTAACGCAGAAGACCCCGACAAAAACTTTATGCCGGCAGCAGGTGAAATCAATGGCTATATTCAACCCGGAGGTTTTGGTGTAAGAGTTGATTCACACGTTTATTCGGGCTACAAAATTCCGCCATACTATGATTCAATGATAAGCAAACTTATGTGCTGGGCTCCAAACAGGGAACAAGCAAGAAGAAGAATGTACCGTGCACTTAAAGAATATGTTATTACCGGTATAAAAACAACTCTTCCGTTCCACCAAGATTTGATAGAAGATGAGGTGTTTATCGGCGGGAACTTTGATACAGGATTTATGGAAACATACAAAAAGGAAGAATAATTTATTCTTCCTTTTTTAAAAATCTTTGAACCCTTGTATTCATTGATTCTTCTTTAATTTTCAATTGACCGTTATCGTCCCCGATTATAAAATGTGACGGTAATTGATAATCACCGGTTGATGGCATACGCATAGCAACAACTTTATAGTCATCACCGTGCTTAAAAATTTTCACGTTAAGGTATTTATTTTTATATCGGCGTAATTTAGCCAGTTTACTTGATTTTTTAACCTCACTCTTATATCTGTCTAACGGAATATTTACACTTTCCTCTGTCCCGTCAGACTTTTCTACTACCCTAATTATTCTTGCATTGCTACTATAATAATCAAAATAATTTTCATCATAATTGTTAGCTGAATTAACATAATCATTAAAAAAATTCTGCACATCTTCTTTTTCAATTTCTTTTGCAAAAACTCCTGAAAAACACAGAAAACAAAACGCAATAAAATATAAAAGTTTATTCATAAAATCTCCAAAAAAATAGTAGTAATCAAAATGTGATTACTACCATTTTTTATTCATTTATGAATTTATTCAATTGTATAATCGGTTAAATCCGTACCGAACATACCTTCGATTTCTTCCAAGATTGCTGATGGTTTTCTTGCGTTATTCTTTTCAGCGGCTCTCTTTTGTGCTTCTCTGTCTTTTTCTTCAGAAGCATTTGTTAAGTGATAGAAACCTGTACCGGCAGGGATTAATCTACCGATAATAACGTTTTCCTTCAAGCCTCTTAATAAATCACGTTTACCTTCAACTGCTGCTTCTGTTAAGATTCTTGTTGTTTCTTGGAATGAAGCTGCTGAAATAAAGCTTTCAGTATTCAAACTTGCTTTTGTAATACCGAGAAGAACTGATTCATAAGTTGCTTCTTGTCCGTTTACTTCTCTTACTGCTTTATTTGCTTTTTCAACTTCTTTGAATTCTAAGAATTCACCCGGAAGAAGTTTTGTATCTCCTGATTCAAGAATTTTAACTTTCTTAGTCATTTGTCTTACGATAACTTCAACGTGTTTATCAGCAATATCAACACCTTGTGAACGATATACTCTTTGTACTTCGTCAACCAAGTATTGTTGAGCAGCTTCAACACCGTTTAATCTTATAACATCGTGAGGATTCAAAGGACCTCCTGTTAGCGGTTGACCGACTTTGATATCTTGACCGTTTGCAACAATAATGTTCGAATCGATTGAGTATTTAACTTCTTGTCTGCCCGCTTCACCGTTTAAGAATAAACGAGGAACATCATCGTCAATTTCAATTTCAGCCTTACCTGCATATTCTGCAACTACTGCTGAATCTTTCGGTTTTCTTGCTTCAAGAAGCTCTTCAACACGAGGTAAACCTTGAACGATATCACCTGTCTTTTGTCTTTCAAATACTAAGGTTGCAATCATATCACCACGGTTAACCAATGCACCGTTTGCAACTTGAAGAATTGTTCCGGGGCTGATTAAATATGGTCTGCCAACTCTTAATGTTACAGAGTTTTTATCAGTTGCAACTACTAAACCTGACATTGAAGAAAGTTCACCATTTTCAGTTAACGGAGAATCCATTTTTACAAGATCACCTTTCTTAACTGACGGTTTAGATTTCAATTCAATTTTTGTTTCGTAGCTGTCAGAAACTAATAACAATCTTCTTGAATCTTGGCAGTTATCTTTAATGCTTGCAACTGCATCGCTGATTGCTAAAACTTGAGTTTTTGCAACTGCAGTTTTCGGTTCAATTATTTCACCGTCTTTAACCAGCAATTCAGTTTGCATAGAAGCTGATGTTTTAGATGCTCCTTCAACTTCTCTTCTTACGATTAAAGTTTCAAGAACTACAATCTTTAATTGATTGTCAGCGTTAAGTTCCAATTGACCTTTCAAGTGGCTTAAATAGCCTTCCATTTGAAGAACTAAACTTGTTCTTGTAAGAACACCACCGTCTAAGTTTCTTACTCTTGCACCGTCTTTATATTGTAATTGAGTAACCGGTACTAATGAAATTGCTTCATCAGTTGAATTGAATTTAATAGAAACATCTTTTGTTTCAATATTAAATCTTTGAACAGGTCTTACCAATACTTGTATAGGTTTATTTGAAATAGATTTTTCATCTAAAGCAACAACACCTAAATCTTCTTCCAAATCATCAATTTCTAAAGTATCTTTTTCATTATCCATAATTGTAACAATTGAATCTTCTTTTACTTTGATTTTTGGAGCGATTTCAGTTCCTGCTTTTACAACTTCACCTTCATCAACTTTTAAATCAGCAATTCCTGCCAAGTTATAAATTTCTCCCGGTCTGATTACTACTTCGTGAATCATATCGTTGAATTCTTTAATTTCAACAATACCGTCGATATGAGCATATAAGTCTTTAACAACTTCTGTACCTGCTGTTACGAAAGTACCGGATTCAACCATTTTTAAAGCAGAATCTTTATTTACTTGGTGAATTTCATCAGGAATAAAGATAACTTCACCGGGTTTTGTGATTATTTGATTTTCATCAACTTCAACACCGTTGTATCTGATTTCACCGCTTGAAGGAACCTTGTATTCTTCGTCAAGTAATTCGGCAATAATCATACCGCTTTCAACTACTGTATCAACAGGAGCTTTAACGATATATTTTTCACCTGTCTTATCAACTGTCCAGATTTGTTCTTTCTTATTGTAATCAAATGTAGCATTTGCTGCGGAAATTGAAGCAATAACAATTGTAATTTCTTTACCTTTTACAATTTTCTTGATTTTCTTTCCGTCAAATTTTACATCTTCAACTTCTAAGTTGTTACCAAGTCTTACTTCACCGCCATGTTCAGAAATAACGTGAATTTCAGCCAATTTTTCATTTTGTTTAACAGCCTTACCGTCTTCAACAAGAATTGTTGAACCACCCGGAAGATTGTAAACATCACCACCAAGAACCCAAACAATACCGTTTTTGTTAGCAGTTCTTGAAACGTTACCTTGTCTGTCTTTCTTTTCATCAGCAATAAAGTCTTCAAATACGATTTCACCTGATAAATCAGAAGTAATATCTTTAGTAGCTTTTTCTGTTAAACGGCTGCCGTCTCCGCCTGAAGCAGGTTCATAAACAGCAATTTTGTCGCCTTTTTTAATTTCTTGTCCTTCGTGAACAAATAATATAGCACCTGACGGAATGTGGTATTTTTTAGATTTAGCACCTTTAATTTCCAAATCAGATTCTTGAAGCGTAATAGCCACGTTATCACCGTGTCTTGTACGTTGGTCACGGGTAAAGATTTTATTAGCAACAACGCCGTCAACATCAGCAATAATTTCTTTCATTGCACCGGCACCTTTGAATACACCACCGGTGTGGAATGTTCTCATGGTTAACTGGGTACCGGGTTCACCGATTGATTGAGCAGCAATAATACCGATAGCTTCACCAACATCAACCAATTTTTGAGTTGTCATTGCCCAACCGTAACATTTTTGGCAGATACCATATTCAAGTTCGCACGTTAACGGTGAACGAACTAATATTTGGTGAATATCAAGTTTTTTAACTTTTCTGATGTCATTTCTGTCAATTATAGTATTTGCAGGAATAACAACATTTCCGTCTTTATCTTTAATATCTTCGGCAATTGTTCTTCCTAACAATCTTTCTGTTAAAGGAGCAACAATCTTTTCACCGTCTGAAATATCAGTCATTAAGATACCATGTTTAGTACCGCAATCGTGTTCACGAATAATAACGTCTTGAGCAACGTCAACTAAACGTCTTGTTAAGTAACCTGAGTCAGCTGTTTTTAACGCAGTATCTACAAGCCCTTTTCTTGCACCGTATGAAGAAATAATATATTCGGTAACGGATAAGCCTTCTTTAAAGTTTGATTTAATAGGTAAGTCGATGATTTGACCTTGTGCGTCAGCCATCAACCCTCTCATACCAACCAACTGTGATACCTGTGATAAGTTACCTCTGGCTCCGGAGAATGCCATTACATAAACCGGATTTAATTTATCAAAGTTTTCAACTACTCTTTCAGTTAACTTTGAAGTTGTTTCAGACCAAGTATCGATAACCTTTGTATATCTTTCAACTTCGGTAATATCACCTTTTAGGTATCTGTGAGTTGATTTTTCGATTTCTTTTTCAGCATCTGCCAATAATTCTTTTTTATCCGGCGGAACTGATAAGTCAGCAATAGAAATCGTTGTACCTGACTTTGTAGCGTATCTGTATCCTAAGTTTTTAAGGTTATCAGCAACATTAGCTGTCTTTGCACCGCCAAACTCAAGATATATTTGAGCTAATAATTTGTTAATAGATTTTTTATTAACTTGTTCATTGATAAAATCAAATGATTTATTATTTTTACGAACTATTGTATCCATGTTATTTTCACCTTTACTTAAGTTATGATGCAAAGATTGCATTTCTTACTGTTTCGTTGAAGATAATTCTTCCGACCGTTGTTTCAAGTCTTTCACCGTGTTCATCACGAACTACGATTCTGTCGTGTAATTTAATTACACCCATTTCGTGAGCTGAAATAGCGTCAGCAAAACTGTAGAAATACTTGATTTGTTTATCATCGCCGATTTCATCCATAAGAGTTAAGTAATACATACCTAAAACCATATCTTGAGAAGCTGCGATAATCGGTTTACCTGTAGCAGGAGCTAAAATGTTGTTAGTAGCTAACATTAACATTCTTGCTTCTGTTTGAGCTTCAATTGATAAAGGAACGTGGACAGCCATCTGGTCTCCGTCGAAGTCAGCGTTGAATGCTGTACATACCAACGGGTGAAGTTGAATAGCTCTTCCTTCTACCAATACAGGTTCAAATGCTTGAATACCTAATCTGTGAAGTGTAGGAGCACGGTTTAATAAAACAGGATGTCCGTCAATAACCTCTTCTAATATATCCCATACTACCGCTTCCGATCTTTCAATCTTCTTCTTAGCAGATTTTATATTTTGTACAAAACCTCTTTCGATTAATTTGTTAACTACGAAAGGTTTGAACAATTCAATTGCCATTTCTTTAGGCAAACCGCATTGATTTAATTTTAATTTCGGACCGACAACGATAACCGAACGACCTGAGTAGTCAACACGTTTACCTAACAAGTTTTGTCTGAAACGACCTTGTTTACCTTCAATAATGTTAGATAAAGATTTTAACGGTCTGTTGCTCGGACCAACCACTGTTCTGCCTCTTCTGCCGTTATCTATTAATGAGTCAACAGCTTCTTGAAGCATTCTTTTTTCGTTTCTAACGATAATTTCCGGAGCACCCATTTCCAACAATCTTGATAAACGATTATTTCTGTTGATTACACGTCTGTATAAATCGTTTAAGTCTGATGTTGCAAATCTGCCACCGTCTAATTGAACCATAGGTCTTAAATCAGGAGGTGTAACAGGTAACTCTGTCATAATCATCCAAGTCGGTTCAGTGTTGCTTTCAATTAAAGATTCAACTAATCTTAATCTCTTAATTAATTTAGATCTTCTTTGAACAGAACCTGACAAACCTGATAATTCACCTCTGATTTCTTCTGCCATTTTCGGTAAAGAAATTTCGCCTAAAAGTTCTTTTATTGCTTCAGCACCGATTCCGACTTTTAATTGAGAATCTTCGTGTTCAAGCATATAATCTTCATATTCGTCTTCTGTCAATAATTGAAGTTTTTTGAATTCGCTATCTGCACCGTCTAATACAACATAGTTGTTGAAGTAGATAACGTTTTCCAAATCTTTCAACGTCATATCAAGAAGCAAACCCAAATAGCTCGGAATTCCCTTTAAAAACCAAATATGACTGACGGGAGCTGCTAAGTGAATGTGTCCCATTCTGTGGCGTCTGACTTTTGAGTCAGTAACTTCAACACCGCATCTTTCGCAAACGATACCTTTATGTCTGACTCTTTTATACTTACCGCAATAGCATTCCCAATCCTTTGTCGTACCGAAAATTCTTTCGCAGAATAAACCGTCTCTTTCGGGTTTTAACGTACGATAGTTAATTGTTTCAGGTTTTGTTACTTCACCATGCGACCATTTAAGCACACGTTCGGGTGATGCTATACTGATTCGTATATAATCAAAATAATCTATACTTGTAGACAATTTTATATCTCCTTTAACTTACTTTATTTGTTCAACTTTGTTTGGTTATACCTTGCCAAAGTCGCTCACTCTATCAAGCAAGGGAGGGATAAGCCCCTCACCTATTCCTTGAATGAGCTTGGTGTTTCTAAAAAGTTAATGTTTAACAATTCGGAATCTAAATCAGAAAGAATTCTCTTTGGAGCAGCCTTTCTTAAATCATCCGTATCTGTCATCAAGTCAACTTCTTCACCGCTCTTCTTTGCAACGGATATATCCAAACCGATACTTTGTAATTCTCTTACAAGTACTTTGAATGATTCGGGGATACCCGGTCTCGGAATGTTATCACCTTTAACGATTGCTTCATAAGCTCTTGAACGTCCGTTTACATCATCTGACTTAATTGTCAACATTTCTTGAAGTGTATATGCAGCACCATAAGCCTCTAATGCCCAAACTTCCATTTCTCCGAATCTCTGTCCGCCGAATTGAGCTTTACCTCCTAAAGGTTGTTGTGTAACTAATGAATAAGGTCCTGTACTTCTTGCGTGAATCTTATCATCAACTAAGTGAACTAATTTCAAGAAGTATGTAATACCGACTGAAACAGGTTTATCAAACGGTTCGCCGGTTCTTCCGTCATAAAGGATAACTTTACCGTCTTCTCTTACCCAATCACAGCCTGATTCTTTTATACCTCTTAATAATTCATATTTTGTTGAAATTTCTGATTTATTTTCACCGTACATTTCATCAAACGGAGGAGCTTCATAATAATCACCTGTTAAGTATGAAGCCAAACCTAATAAACATTCGTATGTTTGACCAACGTTCATACGAGAAGGTACACCCAGTGGGTTCAATACGATATCAACAGGAGTTCCGTCAGGTAAGAACGGCATATCTTCTTTAGGAAGAATTCTTGAAACAATACCCTTGTTTCCGTGACGTCCTGCTAATTTATCACCAACTGATACCTTACGTTTTTGAGCGATGTAAACTTTAATTAAAGTATTAGCACCCGGTAATAATTCATCACCTTTTTCTCTGTCGAATACTTTAACATCGACTACACGACCGCCTTCTCCATGAGGAACTCTTAATGAGTTATCTTTTACATCTCTTGCTTTTTCAGCGAAGATAGCTCTTAAAAGTTTTTCTTCCGGAGGGTGTTCAGATTCACCTTTCGGCGTAACCTTACCAACCAAAATATCGTCTGCGTAAACTCTTGCACCGATTCTTACGATACCTCTTTCATCAAGGTGTCTTAAAGATTCTTCGGAAACGTTAGGAACTTCTCTTGTGATTTCTTCAGGTCCTAATTTTGTTTGACGAGCTTCTATTTCTAATTTTTCAATGTGTAATGAAGTAAAGATATCATCGTGAACGCATCTTTCAGAAAGTAAGATAGCATCTTCGAAGTTATATCCTTCCCAAGGCATATAAGCAACTAAAATGTTTTTACCTAACGAGAGTTCTCCAAAGTGAGTTGAAGCACCATCGGCAATTACATCGCCTGCTTTAACACTGCTGCCTTCTTTAACAATCGGCTTTTGGTTAATGCATGTATCTTGGTTACTTCTTACATATTTCATTAATTGATATTTGTGTAATTTGTTTGAATTATCTTTAATCCAAATTTCTTCACCCGTTACCTTAACGATTTTTCCGTCAACATCAGAAACAACTACCATACAAGAGTCTTTAGCAGCTCTCTTTTCAAGACCTGTTGCAACAACCGGTCTATCGGTAATTAATAACGGTACGGCTTGACGTTGCATGTTAGACCCCATCAAAGCTCTGTTCGCATCATCGTGTTCAATGAACGGAATAACTGATGTAGCAACAGAAATAATCTGAATAGGAGAAACACCCATATAGTCAACACGTTTTGATTCGCCCATTGTAAATTCAGATTTGTAACGGATAGGTACATATTGAGCTTTAATGCTTCTATCTTCGTTCAATGTTAAGTCTGAAGGTGCAACACGGAAGTTTTCTTCTTCATCAGCACTCATATAATGTACTTCATCTGTAACAACACCGTCTTTAACAACGAAGTAAGGTGTTTCAATAAATCCGTAGTCATTAACTCTTGCGTGAGTAGCTAATGAACCTATCAAACCTGCGTTAGGTCCTTCAGGTGTTTCTACCGGACAAATTCTACCGTAGTGAGAAGGGTGAATATCACGAACCGCAAATCCTGCTCTTTCTCTTACAAGACCTCCGGGTCCTAATGCAGAAATACGTCTTTTGTGAGTTAATTCAGCCAACGGGTTTGTTTGATCCATAAACTGTGATAATTGAGATGAACCAAAGAACTCTTTTAATGCCGCTACTAACGGTTTTGTGTTTAATAAGTTTAACGGAGTAAGAGTTTCAGAATTTTGAAGAGTCATTCTTTCTTTAACAATTCTTTCAATTCTTGAAAGACCCACTCTAAATTGATTTTGTAACAATTCGCCTACCGAACGGATTCTTCTGTTTCCTAAATGGTCGATGTCATCACAACTTCCTTCATCATAAGTTAAGTTAATTAAATATTCTACAGCAGCTACTAAATCTTGAATTGTAAGTGTTCTTTGAGTTTCAGGAACAGTTAAATTCAACTTTTTATTTAATTTATAACGACCTACTCTGCCGATATCGTATTTCTTATCATCAAAGAATCTTGCTTCAATAATAGAACGTCCGCCTGCTGCAGAAGCAGGATCGCCGGGTCTTAATTTTTTATAAACTTCAATTAAAGCATCATCAGTTGTTTCAGCAGTGTCTTTTTCCAAAGTTTTCTTTAAGAATTCAAAGTGAGTAAACAATGTTTCCATTTCAGAAACAGTAATACCCAATGCTTTCAACAATGTAGTTGCCAGAATTTTTCTATTTTTATCAATTTTTACGTAGATAATGTCGTTTGCATCAGTTTCAATCTTTAACCAAGCACCTCTGTTAGGAATCAAAGTTGCATTGAATAAACGTTTACCGGTAGGGGAGATTTCTCTCTTGAAGTAGATACCAGGAGAACGTACGATTTGCGATACAACAACACGTTCGGCACCATTAACGATAAAAGTACCTTTATTTGTCATTGTAGGTATATCACCTATATAAACTTCTTGTTCTTTAATTTCACCGGTGTCACGGTTTACCAAACGTGCCATTACTCTTAATTGTTTAGCGTAAGTAGCATCATGAATTCTTGCTTCTTCTAATGAATACTTCGGGTTATCGAAAGTATAGTTCGGCAGGAAGTGTAATTCCAATCTTCCGGTATAGTCTTTAATAGGAGAATATGAAAGAAATTCTTCTTTCAAACCTTCTTTTAAAAACCACTCAAATGACTTTTTCTGAATTTCGATTAAATCCGGCAGATCGTCCAATCTTGTTTTGGGCATGCCCATCGGAGTTATTCTCTCAGAATATTTTTGTTTCAACATTCATTCACCTCTCGTTATGTGGTGTACTACAACTATATATAAAATTTATATTAAATTTGACATAAAGGCACTCATAGCCATTCTAAAATAATACTTGCTAAAACATTCCCGTCAAGAAAAAAAGCAATTTTCAAACTTTTTTTTAAATAATTGTTAATAAATTGTTACAATTATATATTAAAACAGTTAAATATCCCACCGTTATAGGATTTGAGTGTCAAGCCTATTACAAAATTTTAAAATTATACTTTAAAAATTTTTAAATTTAAAATTCTAAAATTTGTTATAATATTTGTATGAAAAAATTTACGTTATTTATAATATCTTTGATTTATACATTATTTTACATAATGCCTGTTTTAGCTGCCGATATAGTTCCGTCAAGCACAAAATCAATACAGTACTGCGGAATCGGGGTGCTAAACATGCCCAAAGATTACAAAGTGTACCAATATCCAACTTTTGACTCTCAAGTTATCAAACAGGTTAACTATGAGGGACTGAAAAAATCCTCTATAGTTAACAGAACAGACATGAGAAAAGTTTCTTACGTTGCCTACGTTCCATCGGAAAACATTGCACTTTTGGCGGTAGAACGCCAAAACGAGGGGAACTGGTACAGTGTTTATTTAAGCCAAAAAACAGGAGTTTTAGGTTGGGTTTACAACGATAACGAAAACGATTTTTATACATACCGCAGTTTGTTTTATAAATACGGGAAAAAATACGGTTTAAGAATGTTTAACGATTTGACAGAGGAAGAAAAAGCACTTCATTCCGCAGAGGACTTATCTTCAAAAGTTGTTTCACAAATTACTTACCCTAAATTTGTATCATTAAAGGTTATTCACGGAAATTGGATGTTAGTCGGGGTAAACGATATTAATGATAAAAGTGCAGTTGGTTGGTTTAATTGGCGGCAAGATGACGGCACGCTTAACATGTTTCCTAACTTTAAAGAACAAAACTATTAAAAAGTAATTGAAATTTTTTAATGTAACAATAAATAATATCCTAAACCTTCAAAATAACATATAAAATAACTAATAATTTATTATTTTTCGAAAAGTGCATTTAAAAAATCATCGGGATTAAATAATTTTAAATCTTCAATTTTTTCCCCAACACCGATTAATTTAACAGGTAGATTGAATTCTTTTGCAATTGCAATAATAATTCCGCCTTTTGCACTTCCATCTAATTTTGTGAGAGCTACAGAAGTTAAATCAACTGCTTCAGAGAACAATTTAGCCTGAGATAATCCGTTTTGTCCTGTATTTGCATCTAAAACCAATATGCTTTCTTTCAAAGAATCAGGAGCAAGTTTATTAATAACTGATTTTACCTTGTTTAATTCTTCCATTAAATTGCGTTTATTATGTAGTCTTCCTGCGGTATCAATTAATAGAATATCGTAATTTTCATTTTGTGCTTTTTTTATGGAATCATAAACCACCGCAGCCGAATCACATCCGTCTTTTCTATATATATCAACACCTGCTCTTTGTGCCCAAATATCAAGTTGTTCTTCTGCTGCTGCTCTAAAGGTATCACCTGCAGCAAGCAAAACTTTTTTACCCATTAATCGAAACTTATATGCTAATTTTGCAATTAATGTTGTCTTTCCTGCTCCGTTAACACCTGTTATAAAAAATATATTTAGTCCGGTGTCTGATAAATTTAAGTCTGAGCTCCCGGCTCCTTTTAGTATTTGAGCGAACTCATCTTTTAAAAATTGTTTAATTTGAGATGGTTTTACTTTTGTTTGTTTTCTTAATTTATCTGTAATTGAAGCTGCAAGATTTACACCTAAATCAGCCTTTATAAGCAAATCTTCCATATCATCAAGAATGAAATCATCAAACTCTTCTTCCTCTTCTACATTTGAAACAACACTGTCAACAAGATTTTGAGTTGTATTTGAAAGCGTTTTCTTTAAATTATCAAAAGAAAAATGCCAAAAAGATTTTTCTTCTTTTTGCTCATTTGTTTCACCTGCGTTTTCATTCTTTTTGAAGAAATTAAACATTGATTATCCTGACTATTTTAAGTTGTTTTCAATAAGAACTTTACCTAAAACCCCGTTAATAAAAGAGGCAGAGTCATCAGTAGAGTATTTTTTTGCTAACTCAATAGCTTCATCAATAACAACTTTAACAGGAGCTTCCTTAACATACAGGAGTTCACAAATAGCTATTCTTAAAATATCTTTATCCATAGTAACCAAACGGTTAAAATCCCAGCCAATGGCATATTTTTTAATTTGTTCGTCAATTTCTTTTTTGTTAGCCCTAAATGCTTCAGTTATTTTTTTTATGTATTCTTTTACATCAGAATTTTCTTCTAACGTAGCCATTTCTGCTATTTCAATAGCTAACATTATTTTTTCCGATATATCTAAAAGTTCATCAAGTTTACCTTGCATTTCTTCTGTAGTAGGAAGTTCAACAGGAACATTTGAAACTTCTATCGGTCTTGATAAATTTGTTTCGTGGTTTGATTCATATTCTTCAATATATTCTTTCATTTTGAGAATTGAATTTGTAGCACTTTTTAATTCATCGGTAGAATTATTAGTTAATGTTCTGACTGATTTTAAAACTATATCCTGATAATCGCAATTATCAAAATTGCCGATTGTATCCATTTGAGAAAATAATATTAAAGCTAATTCTCGAGCAGCACGTCTTGCTTGCATATTTAATTTCCTTTACTTTTCTTACATATTTGTTTTATATTAAGGCATAAAAATAATTAAAAGTACACAAGAATTTTAAAATTTTGCTTGACTTTTAAATATGCTCTTAATAATATAATAGATGTCAGCGATAATGGGACGTCGCCAAGTGGTAAGGCACCTGGTTTTGGTCCAGGCATCTCGGAGGTTCGAATCCTTCCGCCCCAGATTTATGAAGGAGACATTGTTATGTCTCTTTTTGCTTTTATTAAGGAGTTAATATGAGAAGATTACTATATATTATGCTTATGGTGTTTTTAGTATTTGGAACATCAGCATGTACAAACTCTAAACTTATTGGAATGCCTAATCCGTGGACAGAATGCGATATGAATATGCATTGTGCATCAAAAATTGCAGGATTTAATTTTCCTCTAACACTTTCAAATTATACAGTAAGAGCTATGAAGGGAATGTTTGAAGTAACATATCCGTTGGATGAATTCAGATATGTTACAGTAAGAAAAAGTATGGATGAGAAAAACGGATTTGACAACAGCGGTGATTACACACAATATGAACACAACGACATTATAACCTTAAAAAACGGGGTTAAAATAAATATTCGAGGGAACGGAGATAAGATAAATATAATGTATTTTGCGGCTGAAAGCGGAGTCTTTTCAGCCAGATGTGAAGAGGGAATGACAAGCGAAGAAGTTGAGGGCATATACAAAATAATTGCAGAAGCAGAAGCACCGAAATATATTCCATAGTTTAATAAATAATTGACTTGAAAGAAATCTATCTTAATACTAGAATAAAATCATTGAAAGTTTAATATTAGATATCGGGATGTAGCAAGGACTCCATGAAAAACGATTGAGTATCGTTTGGAATGGAGGAAGGCGAGTCAGAAAGCGGTGCTTTTTGCGAGCCGTATACAAGACTTTCCTACCAAACTGCGTCCAAATTTAAAAACAAAATAAACATATCGGGATGTAGCAAGGACTCCATGAAAAACGATTGAGTATCGTTTGGAATGG
>CAYYPD010000037.1:0-19693 GCA_964473445.1 uncultured Muribaculaceae bacterium | reverse complement strand
CTTATTCATTCTTGAATCTTTCTAATATTTCCTTTAATTTTTCGTCATCAAGGTTATTGATGCACTCCCCATTCACATATATATTAGGACCATTTTCGCAACGATTTTCACATCTCGCTCCGTACAGTTCTATTTTAGTGCTTAAATTGTTCTCTGTAATATACTTTTCTATAATTTCGGCATATTTATCATTTCCACGGGCAAAACAAGCACTACCCATACATATTTTTATTTCATTCATTTTCTGTAACCTCATCTTCCGCAACTACTTGCAGAAAATTACCAATTAAATTTTCGTTCCAAACTCTTACATTCTTATCAACTTTCAAAACTCTTGGCGTGAAATTCCATATATATTTTATCCCTGATTTTACAAGAAAATCTGCACAGGATTGAGCTGTTTCTTTCGGCACCGTTAATATTGCTATATCAATATTTAATCTTTCCACTAAATTCGGCAGCTTTGAAAGGTGAAAAACTTCTTTTGAATTTATAGTCATCCCGACTTTTAAAGGGTCAATATCAAAAAGAGCAAGAATGTTAAGTCCGTAGTTCTTTAAGTCATCATACTTAATTAATGCCGTTCCTATATTTCCTGCCCCTATAATGAAAGCCTCTTTTGTTTTCTCAAATCCTAAAGCATCTTCAATGCTTTTTTTTAAAGACTTAACAGAATAACCTATTTTGCATTTGCCAAAATTATTGACTGCTTTTATATCTTTTCTGACTTGAGAATTGTCAATTTTAAGCAATTCGGCAATCCGAGGGCTTGAAATATATTCAAGCCCCGATTGTTCGCAATCTTCCAAAATGAAATGATATAAGGTTAACCTTTTTATTATTTTTTCGGATAGATTTTTTTTCATCAGTTATACCTTATACTTTACCGTAGTAAGCATCTATGTATATTTGTTTGATTTCTTCCATTAACGGATATGCCGGATTTGCACCCGTACATTGGTCGTCAAATGCAAGTTCAACTAATGTGTCTAAGTTAGCCATAAATGTCTTTTCCTCAACACCAAATTCTTTAATTGATGCAGGTAACTTAAGTTCTTGCTTCAATTTTGTAATTGCATCAAGTAACAATTGAACTTTTTCATCGTCGTCTTTTCCTCCAAGGTGCAACTCGTCTGCAATTTGTCCGTATTTTGCTTTTGCATTCGGATATTTATATTGAGGGAATATACATTGTTTTTTCGGTTTATCCGTTGCATTGTACTTAATAATTTGGTTAATTAATAAAGCATTTGCAACACCGTGTGGAACATTGTACATAGCTCCCAATTTATGAGCCATAGAGTGGCATAATCCTAAGAAAGCATTTGCAAATGCCATACCTGCGATAGTTGCGGCATAGTGAATTTTTTCTCTGGCAATAGGATCATTTGCTCCCTCGTTGTATGAACGTGGTAAGTACTTAAAGATTAGTTTAGTTGCTTCAAGTGCATTTGAATTAGTAAAGTTTGTAGCCATAGCTGATACGTATGCTTCAACTGAGTGAACAAGAGCATCAATACCGGAAGCGGCTGTTAAGCCTTTTGGCATACCGTCAACAAAATTAGGATCGATAATTGCCATATTCGGTGTTAATGCGTAATCAGCGATAGCGTATTTTACATGGTTTTCATCATCAGTAATGATTGCAAACGGAGTAACTTCACTACCTGTGCCTGAAGTTGTAGGAATAGCAACCATTGTAGCTTTTTTACCAAGTTCAGGAATCTTACAGATTCTTTTTCTGATATCCATAAATCTCATAGAAATATCTTCAAATACTGTATCAGGTTGTTCATACATTAACCAAATAATTTTAGCCGCATCCATCGGAGAACCGCCGCCTAATGCAATGATAATATCAGGTTCATACGGTTTAACAATTTCCATAGCTTGATTAATCGTTGATAATGTCGGATCAGGTTTTACATCAAAAAAGATTTGATGATCAATACCAACTTCGTCAAGAACTTTAACTATGCTGTCAACTGCACCCGAGTTGAATAAAAATCTGTCTGTAACAATGAAAGCACGTTTTTTGCCTTCAAGTTCACGAAGTGCAAGGTCAACAGCTCCTCTTTTAAAGTAAACTTTCGGCGGAATCTTGAACCATAACATATTTTCTCTCCTTTCAGCAACAGTTTTGTAGTTAAGTAAATGTTCAACACCTACGTTTCCGCTGACGGCATTTCCGCCCCAAGAACCACAACCTAATGTTAATGACGGTTCAAGTTTAAAGTTGTATAAATCACCGATACCACCTTGTGAAGACGGAGAATTGATTAACAATCTGCAAGTCGGGATTTTCTTAGCGAAAAAGTCAATTCTGTCTTGAACTCTTGCATCTGTATATAATGCTGCAGAGTGTCCTGCCCCACCAATCAATACTAATTGATAAGCCTTTTCAACTGCATCTTCGTAATCTTTTGCTCTGTACATACCTAAAATCGGAGATAATTTTTCGTGTGAGAACGGATTTTTAATATCTACTTCTTTTTCTTCTCCGATTAAAACTTTTGCATCTTTATCTACTTTAATTCCTGCGAGTTCACCGATGTTGTGAGCACTTTGTCCGACAATCTTCGGATTTACAGTTCCTTGTTCCGTTAAGATAATTTTTGCAACTTTATCTTGTTCTTTTTGGTTAAGGATGTATGCACCACGATATTCAAATTCTTTTTTAACTTGTTCATAAACATCATCAACGATAATAACTGATTGTTCAGAAGCACAAATCATACCGTTATCGAATGTTTTTGAAAGAAGAATTGATGATACTGCCATTTGGATATCAGCTGTTTCATCAATAATAGCCGGAACGTTACCCGGACCGACACCTAAAGCCGGTTTTCCTGATGAATAAGCAGCTTTAACCATTCCGGGACCACCTGTAGCTAATATACAAGCAATATCAGGGTGGTGTAATAATGCGTTAGATAAATCCATAGAAGGTTCATCAATCCAACCGATGATATCTTTAGGAGCACCTGCTTTAACAGCTGCGTCTAAAACTAATTTTGCAGCAGCGATTGTTGAAGCTTTAGCTCTCGGGTGGGGTGAAAATACAATTGCGTTTCTTGTTTTTAAACAAATTAATGATTTAAAAATAGCTGTTGAAGTCGGGTTTGTTGTAGGAATGATACCTGCAATAACACCTAAAGGTTCGGCAACGATTTTAATACCGTTTGTTTTATCTTCTCTGATAATTCCGCAAGTTTTTGCATTTTTGTGTTTGTTGTAAATATATTCGGAAGCGAAGTGATTTTTGATAATTTTATCTTCAACGATTCCCATACCTGTATCTGCAACTGCCATTTTAGCCAGAGGGATACGTGCTTTATCAGCTGCAGCGGCTGCTGCTTTAAAAATCTTATCTACTTGTTCTTGAGTGAAAGTAGCATAGATTTCTTGTGCTTTCTTTGCTCGTTCAATTCTGTCATTTAATGTTTCAATGCTATTGACGACGCAAACTTTTTTTTCATCTTTTGTTTTTGTTGCTGTCATAAAATAATACTCCTTTTTCGTATCGTGATTTATTTCCTTATTTACAATTTTATATCAATGAAAATTTCTTGTCAACAAGTTCAAACAAAGTGTTTCCAAATTTTGACTTTGTACAATCTTACACGATTAAAACGTACTATCGTGATTTTTATCACGAATATACATTCCCGATTTTTGTTTTTTAAGCCTAACAAAAAACTAACATTTATATTTATAATATATTAGAGGAATTTTAATTATGTGGAAATTATATGCAATATTATCGGCTGTATTTGCATCTTTAACTGCCGTTTTTGCAAAAATGGGCGTTAAAAATATTGATTCAAATCTTGCAACAGGAATAAGGACAATTGTTATTCTTTTACTTATTTGCGGAATTGTTTGGGCTACGGGAAGTTATAGCGGATTAAAAAATATCACACCAAGAAATTATGCATTTTTAATTATTTCAGGTGTTATGACGGGACTTTCATGGCTATTTTACTTTAAGGCAATTCAAGTCGGTGAACTTTCAAAAGTTGCTCCTATTGATAAATTAAGTGTTGTGCTTACCATAATTTTTGGATTGTTGCTTTTCCATGAGAAACTAACACTTCAAACTGCTCTCGGCGGGCTTCTTGTAACGGGCGGAATTTACGTATTGCTTTTGTAAAACAATAAGCATTCATTTTGACTTCAATATACATTCTTGTTAAAATTTTTATTATTATTTTAATGGGAGGTAGTATGAAAAAATATATAAAAATTTATTACTTTTATGTTTCGCTTTTTTATTTTTGTTTGGAACTCAAGTATATGCTCAAACTCTTAAATTTGTGCAGCTTTCGGATATACATATAATGGAAACCCCTAGTAATTATGGTAATCGTCCTTGTGAAACAGAGCTGATTTTACAAGAAACGATTAAACAGATTAACAAGTTCAAAGATGTTGATTTGGTTATGATTACAGGTGATTTAATTAATTATCCGAATGCAGAACTTTTTGATTATTCAACTAAAAAATTAAATGATTTGAGTGTTCCTTGGTACTTTGCATTTGGAAACCATGATTCTGTATATTCAGGCTTTCTGGAAAAATCCGAAATCACTAAAATCTTGAGAGAAAACAATAAAAATCACACTTTTGATAAACCTTATTTTGTTTTCAGTCCAAAATCAGATTTTGAAGTTGTTGTTTTGGATGGTACAAACACGGAAAATAATGTAAACGGATATATTCCTGATGAACAGTTAAAAATGCTTGATGATACATTGGCAAAATCAGAAAAGAAAACAGTTTTAATATTTTTGCATTTTCCTGTTGAAGAACCGATTCAGATGGAAGATTATAAATTATTAAATGAAACTGCATTAAAAGCGGTCTTACAAAAGTATAAAATGCCGATTGGAGTATTTGCCGGTCATTACCACGGCACAAAAATAACACAAGATAATAATATAATATATGTAGCTTCTCCATCGCTATCATATTGCCAAGAATTCAGACTTATAACTATTGATAATAAATTAAAGAAAACCGTATTCAAATTTGAATATTTTGATTCCGTAATGAAAGGTATAAAACCTTATGCTTCAAGATATATCGGAGAAGAAAACGATAAGAATATAACAATTGAAATTAAAAAATAGTATAGATTTTTTATTAATCAAAACGCAGTCGCTTTCGATTGTGTTTTAGTTTGTATCCTTAACAACAAAAGTCCGACTTTTTAACAAATAATGTTTACATACTTTGTCTAACAAATATAGCCCTTGCGACCATGAAATAAATTCAGGGCGGCATGTATTATTGAAATTTAATATAATATGTAAAAAATATAAATTAAAAACCCTATACAACGGTATAGGGTTTTTGTTGTCAATATTATTTATTTATTTTTCATTGTCGGGAACGCAATTACGTCACGGATTGTTTGAGAGTTTGTCAATAGCATTACCAATCTGTCGATACCCATGCCCATACCGCCTGTCGGTGGCATACCATATTCTAATGCTTCAATGAAATCATCATCAATTTCCATTGCTTCTTCATCACCGTTTGCTTTTGCCAGTGCTTGAGCTTCAAATCTTTGTCTTTGGTCTATCGGGTCTGTTAATTCGGAAAATGCGTTTGCAATTTCCCAACCGTTCACACGTGTTTCAAAACGTTCTGTTAAACGAGGATTGTTTCTGTGAATTTTTGCCAAAGGAGAGATTTCTATCGGATAATCGATAATATGAACAGGTTGAATTAAACTCGGTTCAACTTTTTCTTCAAATACTTTATCAATTACTTTGCCCCAGCAATCGCATTCTTCAACATCAACATGAATTGAATTTGCAAGTTTTACTGCTTCTTCAAGATTTGCACATTTTGAAAAATTTGCTTTTGTGTATTCTTCAATTGCACCAATCATTGTTTTTCTATCCCACGGCGGAGTTAAATCAATTTCATTTTCACCGTATTTAATTTTGGTTGTGCCTAAAACTTCTTGAGCTACAAATGCAACCATATTTTCCGTTAATTTCATCATATCATTATAATCTGCATAAGCCTGATATAGCTCAATCATGGTAAATTCAGGGTTATGACGAGTATCAATACCTTCATTTCTAAAACATTTTCCAATCTCATAAACTCTTTCGGATACGCCGCCAACGATTAAACGTTTTAGGTAAAGTTCTAATGCAATACGCATTGTCATATCCATATCTAAAGCGTTATGGTGTGTTGTAAACGGTCTTGCATTTGCACCTGATGCAACAGTTTGCAATATCGGAGTATCAACTTCCAAATATCCTCTTGCTGCCAAAAATTCTCTGATTTTCGAAATAATTAAACTTCTTTTTCTAAATGTTTCACGAGTTTCTTCGTTAATAATTAAATCGATGTAACGTTGTCTGTATTTTGTTTCTACATCTGTTAACCCGTGAAATTTTTCAGGTAACGGTTTTAATGATTTTGTTAATATTTCAAAATCAACAGCTTTTATGCTCAACTCACCTCTCGGAGTTCTTCTTATATCACCGGTAAAGCCTACGATATCGCCGATATCAACTAATCTTATTAACTTAATTTTATTTTCATCAATATTTTGTTTATGAGTAAAGATTTGGATTTTACCTGTGTCATCCATTAAATCTATAAACATGCCTGAATTACGAATTGCCATAACTCTGCCGGCAACACTGTATCTGTCAGAGGTTTCTTCACCGTCTGCAAGATTTTTATATTTTTCTTGTAATTCCTTTGCAGATGCCGTTTTTTCAAATCTATACGGATAAGGATTGATTCCTTGTTCTCTTAAAGTTTCGGCTTTTTGTATTCTGCCTTGACGAATAACATCAACGGAAGAAGTTGTTTCCTTTGTGTCTTGCATATTACCTCCAATAACTAATTGTTAATTCAATAAAATTCTATCATCAACATGAATTTTATGTAATAATTATACTATGAACGAAGATTTTGTATTAATTCCGGAAGAATTGGCTCTGCATAGACCCAAAGATGACCTTTTATACATCATTAACAATAAAAAGTTTAATGATAGAGTTTTATTTGAAATAAATTCTGATTTTCATAATATAAAAGTGGTTGAAAATGAAGTCGGAAGATTTCTTCACTACGGGGATACATACCAAGCCGGCTTTATTAATACTGATTTTTACAAAGGGAATTTGCCTTATATTAATTACTTTCTTATTCCGTTTCTTATTAACCCCAAAATTAAAAATATACTTTTGATAGGATTAGGTTCCGGAAAAATTGTAAAATATTGGGAATTTCTGTTTGATGATTTGAAATGCATAGATGTTATTGATTTAGAAGAAAATATTGTTGATATAGCAGAAAATTATTTCGGATTTGAGAGAAGCTGTAAATTTAACTTTATTTTGCAAGACGGAATAACTTATTTACGCACTAACAAGAAAAAATATGATTTAATTGTTGCAGATGTGGCTAATAATGACGGGATTGATTGTCGTTTTTTAAGCGAAGATTATTTTACATCAATAAAAAATTCATTGAAGAAGTCGGGAATGTTTGTTTCTAATATGTGTGCAAGTGCTGACTTTGAAAATAAAAAAAATAAATTTTTTAATAATTTTTTCCCGATATATCAAAACTTTTTCAAATACAACCACGTCTTTAAAGGTAATTATTCCGATAAAGTATATTATAAATCATTTTTCGGTATAGATGAAAGAGTAATTGACACAACAAATGTTGTAATAATTTCGACAGATAAATATGAAAAAATTTCGCCTTCTAAATGTGATATAAACAAAATAAAAAAACTTGGAGTTGATATTGAAAATTATTTAAAAGACTTATGCTAAACATCAGTAAATTCGGGCATTCTTAAAATTTTATATTATCTTAATATCATTTTTGATTTTCTATTGTATTATAATATATTATAGATTTTAGAGGATAATTTTATGTGCGGAATAGTAGGTTATGTAGGAAATAGAGATGTTGTCAACGTTATTTTAAGCGGTTTGACAAACCTTGAATATAGAGGCTATGATTCAGCAGGCATGGCACTTTGTGATGACGGTAAAATAAAAGTATATAAAACTTTAGGCAAACTTATAAATCTTAAAAATGAATTAGAAGCTAATAAATCAGAAATTAATCACCCAACAAGCGGGATAGGACATATCAGATGGGCAACTCACGGTTCTCCGTCAATTGTAAATGCTCATCCTCATACTTGTACATGCGGTAAATTGGTAATTGTTCATAACGGTATTATTGAAAATTACAAAGAGTTAAAAGAAGTACTTCTGAAAAAAGGCTGTGTATTCCGTTCTCAAACAGATACAGAAGTAATGGCACATTTAATTGCTGATGAATATTCAAAAGTAAATAATCTTGAAGAGGCGGTAAAAAATTCTGTTAAAAAGTTACAAGGGGCTTACGCTATTTGTGTTATGCACCAAGATGTTCCGGATAAAATTGTCGGAGCAAGAAAACACGCTCCTATGATTGTCGGAGTAGGTGACGGTGAAAACTTTATTGCGAGTGATACAACTGCAATTATTGAATATACAAAGAAAACTATCTTCTTAGATGAAGACGAAATTGCAGTCATTACAAAAGATAAAGTAAAGATTACCGATATGGGAGGTAATGAAATTACTAAGAAAATTGAAGTTTTACCTTGGGAGCCTATGGCATTCAGCAAAATGGGCTTTAAGCACTTTATGTTAAAAGAAATTCATGAGCAACCGGACGTTATAAGAAACGTATTAAACGGAAAACTTTATGATATTGATGAACCGATTGTTTTAAATGAAGTAAAATTATCACCTGAAAAAATTAAAAATTTAAAGAAAATTGAAATTATAGCTTGCGGAACTTCTCTGCATGTTGGTATGGCAGCAAAATATATTATTGAAGATTTCGCAGGGATTCCTGTTGAAATTGAGGCCTCAAGCGAATATATTTACAGAAAAACAACAACGGACTCCGAAACTCTTGTAATAGGTGTTTCTCAATCAGGGGAAACGGCTGATACAATGACTGCTGTCAGACAAGCTAAAGAAAAGAAATCTCACGTTTTAATAATTACAAACAGACCTGATTCTAATATGGCAAGATTGGCAGATAGCTTAATTGCGGTAAATGCAGGAATTGAAGTTAGTGTTGCCGCAACAAAATCATATATCGCACAGTTAGTTTCTTTCTATATACTTGCAATTCATATTGCAGAAATAAAAGGAACTTTAGATAAAGAATATTTGAAAAATCTTAAACATGAAATGATTCAACTTCCGACGAAAATAGAAGATATTTTGTCTGATACATCAAATATTCAAGAGTGTGCAAGAACATTCTCTTCTTTCAAGAACTTTATCTATATTGCAAGAGGAGTAAACCTTGCAACAGCTTTTGAGGGTGCTTTAAAGTTGAAAGAAATAAGCTATATTAATGCGACAGGCTACCCCGCAGGAGAATTAAAACACGGACCTATTGCAATGTTGGATGAAACAATGCCTGTTTTATCTATATTAATGACAGGTGGAGTTACTTATGAAAAAGTTTTATCAAACAGTGAAGAAGCAAAAGCAAGAAATGCTAAACTTATTGCGTTAACTTCTTCTAAAGATGAAAACTTGGATAAGTTATTTGATTGTGTAATCAGAGTTCCGCAAGTAAGTGAAATATTATCGCCCGTAATAGCTTGTGTTCCGTTGCAACTATTGGCATATTACATTGCAGAGTTCCTCGGCAAAGATGTTGACCAACCAAGAAACTTAGCAAAATCGGTTACGGTTGAATAATGATTTGTACTAAAGAAATAAAAATAGATAAAACAGAAAATATAACTGCCGATTATATTGAAAACAAATTAAAGAGTTTGAATTTAGATGTTTTAAGGTGGGCTATCACTAATATAGACGAAAACCAATATACTTTGGATGTTGCGGTAGTTGAAAATCAGAGTTCTATTTTAACAGATAAACCGGTTATAACTTCATAACCTTGTTTTAAAAAGTACATAGGTTTCACTAAAGCACTAACTTAGTTAGAGGTTGTCAATTATTGCTTTAATATTTGGATTATGAATTTTTGCGGATACAGATTCAACATCTTCTTTAGCAAGTTCATTAAGTTGTTTTAATGATGACAATGCTTCACAAATTACTACTTCATCTTCATTGTTTAAAAGTTCTTTTATATGAGAAACCGCTTCTTTAATGCAAAATTCGCCAATCAACGGCAAGGCTTCTAAAATTTCTGTTTTAGACCCTTTTAGCTCTTTAATTATAAAATGCTTTTGTAATTCCCAAAAATCGTTTGTTTGAGCTTTTAATAATTTTGCAACGGATGAAATTTCATGTTTAACTTCTTTTGTTTCATCAAAGGTATATTCTTGATTTTCTTCAAACATAGAAAATTTCAAATATGCTTTTAATAAAATTTCCGCAATTAATGAATCGTGTTTATTGTGATTTTTATTTTGATTTATCAAATCATCAATAATTTCAAAAATTTCAAATTGGAAAACTTCAGAAAGTGGTAATATTTCTCCAAATCCATTTAAAATACAGTCAAAAACAAATAACCCGCAACTTTTTTCTTTAGAATTAATTAGTTCTGCCAAACTTACCATATAAGGAACTTGCCCTGCCAAATTTTCAGGCATTTTAGATTTTCTTATCGCTTCAAAAATTTCTTTAAACGGATAATTTCTTCCATAAGCAACAAAGAACTTTACTGCTTTTAGCTTTTCAAAATCATCTTCTGAATTAAGATTGTTTAGTGCGATATCAAAACAAATATCATCCCGCATTTGGCTCAATGCTTCTGCTGAGTTATAGGCGAGTGCTTCATCATCAGAAAATGCATAACGACTTAACAGCTCAATTGAAACCGTATCAGGGATGTAATAAAAGTATTTTGCACAATATGTTTTTTGCTCATTAGTGCCGTTTGCAAGCATATCAAATATTTTATCCGTTAAATTTTGGTTTGCGTTTTTTGCCAAAATAGAAGCGAATAAATCGTCATAATCAGGTGAATATATTTCAAAAAATTTAATTAAATTTTCAAAATTATCTTTAGTTATAACTTTATCAATTCTGTTACAAACATTGTTTTTAACAAAATCAAAGAGAAAATCTGACTTTTCAACAAGTAATTTGAATAAATTCAAATCGGAATTGTCAACCATATAACGGGCTGCTTCCGTTGCTTTTGCTTCGTCTTTGCCAGTTAAATCTTTTAATAATACTTCTATACTTTCCATAAATATATTATAGCTTTAAATTTGATGTTTTACAATATTTTTGCAATAAAAAACCCCGAAACTGAGTTCGGGGGTTTTTATATCATTCGGAAATTATTCTTCCGTTTGAGTTGTTGTATAAGTAGTTGTGTGTGTTACATAATCGTTGTATAAGCTGCAATCAACTTTTAATTCGATTAATACTTCTTCCCCTTCGTGAGCTTTGAAGTTAACACCGGGTGTTAAGAAACCTGTTAATAAACCAACACCTGCACCTGTCGGAAATCCGATAGCCATACCGTCGCCTGAACGACCGTTTGAAGCACCAATCGGAAGACCAACTGCAACACCACCGATTGTAGCCCCTGCTACAGTGTATTCTAACGGTTTTAACCATTTGTTTTCGCTTAAAACACCTTCATTGTTGTTAAGTACTCTTGCGATAAACGGATATTCATTGCCGTTCGGGAATACCATTTTTGTAAAGTGAAGATAAACTTCAGCGTTTTTGTTAATCCATTTTGTATCTCTTAATTCTTCAATTGTTGCATACAATTTTGTATTTGCAGGAATAATTAAAGTACCTTCTTTTGTTACAACGTCTTTTTTGAAGTAGAACGGAATAACATCACCGATTTGGTGTTTTGTAGAGTTGAATTTTTCTGCAAAAGCAACTTTGAATACGTTTTTAGCTAAGATAATTCTTCTTAAGTTTGTGATTGAAACTCTGTCAACAACTGCGATTTTGTAGTCGTCTAAGTGTTCAACAGAAAGAACATATTCTTGCGGTTCAGCCGGAGTTTCTTGAACTTGAGCTTTTTTATCATCTTGAACTAAGTCTAAAGCTTTCATTAATCTTGCTAAAAGAACTGCAGCTTCTGCTCTGTTTAATTCTCTGTTAGGATTTAATTCTGTTTCTAAAGGATAGTTTACATATAAACCGTATTTAATTGCTTTAGAAAATGGAATTACACCCCAGTTTGGAACTTCTTTTGCATCTGCAAATTGATATAAAACATCAGTGTTTACATCTGTATCTTTTGTAATGTGGCTCATAATAGAAGCTGTTTCAACTTTTGTTATGAATCTTTGAGGTTTAAATTCACCGTCAGTGTAACCGTAAATTAAACCGAATTGATCAGATCTTGCAATATCCGGATACCCGAAAGTAGCCATTGTAACGTCTGAGTATGAAGGTTCAGAAGTAATAGGAGCTTCGCTTAAACCTAAAGCACGAAGTAGCATGCCTGTCCATTCAACCCTTGTAACTCTTTCTAAAGGACGATAAGTGTTGTCGCCAAATACAGGGACAATTCTTTTGGTAACAACATCTTCAATTTCTTCTGCTGCCCAATAATCATCAGGAATATCCGTGTAATCTTTTGCAATTGCGGACGTAATACCTGAGAATACTAATGCTATACTAAGAAATGCTGTTGTTAAATTCTTTCTTAAATTCATTTGTACCTCACTATACTGTTATTTTTTTCATTTAATATATTATATTCCACTATACACAAAAAATTATATGGCAAAATTTTACATAAGGCAATAAAACTACTATTAATAGTGTAGAAAAATTAATTTTTTATATACTTATTATGCATTCAATTATATAGACTTATCTGATTTTATAATATACTATTGTCATGTTTTTAGGAATAAATCGGAAATAATTAGCATGACACTTTCTGAAATTATAATATTATCAATAGCTCTTGCAATAGATGCTTTACTTGTAAGTTTCTCTTACGGGTTATTTTTGAATAAAAGCAGATTGTTCAACTCATTGAAGCTGGGTGTTTCTTTCGGCTTTTTTCAGTTTATAATGCCTGTAATCGGGTGGTTTTTTACGGGTATAATTTTCTCTCAAATTCAAAACTGTTCAAAATGGATGGTATTTATAATTTTTATGGTTCTGGGTTTGAAGTTTATAAAAGAAGCATTTGAAAATAAAGAAGAAAAAGCAGATTATTGTATAACTTTTTGGTGTTTAATGTGCTTATCTGTTGCTACAAGTATTGATGCACTAGCAGCAGGAGTTTCTATAAGATTAACCGGAACAGGAATATTTTTCCCTGCTTCATTAATCGGATTAATAACCGCAGTCCTTTCTTTATGCGGATTTTGGTCGGTCAGTATATTTAAGAAAATGCCATCTCGACCCATTGAAATTTTAGGCGGAGCTTTATTAATATTTTTAGCAATAAAAAATTTATTTTAAAAAATAGTCTTGCGAAATAAAAACTTTTAAAGTAATATAATATAGTCCGATGCGGAAGTAGCTCAGTTGGTAGAGCGTCTGCCTTCCAAGCAGAATGTCGCGGGTTCGAGTCCCGTCTTCCGCTAATTATGTATGGCGGCATGGCCAAGTGGTAAGGCAGAAGCCTGCAAAGCTTTTATCCCCAGTTCGAATCTGGGTGCCGCCTTTTTTAATTTTATGTTCTCGTTATTAAATATTTTGCAAAGTCCTGAAGTGATATCGTTATCTCATTCATCCTTTCTTGAATTTACGTTACACTCGCAGAATTTCGTTTTATATTTGCACCTCACCCTACCCTCTCCTTGTAGGAGAGGGTAATAGCTAATTTAATTAATAATATACAGCTTTTGTTTTGTTCCTTAGCCCTTAGAAGAGCGAATTTTCGTACGGACTAACTCCCTTTGTTCGTGTCGTCCATACAACGACAATATAGATTTTGTTTTATTCCTTCCCCTTGAGGGGAAGGATAGGATGAGGTGATAGCTGTTTAATTATATTTATTTGGTATGTCTGTTAATAAATAAAGCCCTTGCGACCATGAAATAAGTTCAGTGAGACATATATCCATTAAAAATAGAATTAATGCAAAAGGATTGCCTTGTTTGTTGGATTTTTAACCTGCCGCACAAAGACTAATAATAGACACATGTCATTCTGAAAGATTAGAAAAACGAGCGTTAGCATAGTTTTTCAATCTGTTCAGAATCTCATTGTTTATGAATTTAACAAGTTTTAATTTATTATATTTAAACTAATTCGCTCATATATGGAGTATTTAGACATTTGTTAGTGAAACAATATTAAAACAGTATTTGTTTGAGTACGAAGTACGAGTTATGCCGTTTGGGTTGAACTTACAAATGACAAATACGCAATATCAGGGCGAGAGTTTCTTTGGATACTTTCCTTGTCGGTACAAGAAAGTATCAATTAAATTAATTTGAGTTTCGAATGCAATCATTTCTAATAAATTAATCTTTTTTAAATCCCAAAGTTCGCATAAGAAGATGCTCACTTGCTGTTGTATTGCATAACATTTATTGTTCCTTACGCTATGGTTGCAACTATAATAATGATTTAAAATGTCGGTTGGGCAGTTCAAACTTGCCAAACAAATAAAATATTGTTGAGGAACATGCCAATTTGTTTAAAAATTGTAATTTAAGTCAAAAAGAATTTTTGCTCCGATTAGTGTTAAATCGGGGTTAATTATATCGAATTTTCGTTTTAAATATTTTTCAATAACGGAAGAATATCCGCCTGTAGCAATGATTGTAGTTTTTTGTCCGAGTTCATGTTCACATTCAAATAAAAGTCCGTCTATCATTGCAGCATGCCCTCTTACTATTCCTGATAGCATTGCGTCAATTGTATTTCGTCCGATAGTATGTTCGGGAGCTTCAATATATAACTTAGGTAATTTTGAAGTTCTGTTGCTTAATGCTTCCGCTTGAATTTTCATGCCTGCGGTAATAATGCCCCCGATAAATTCACTTTTTTCATTAACAATATCAAAGGAAGTAGCAGTTCCAAAGTCAACAACTATTGCAGGAACTGAGTATAGTGCTCTTGCTGCTGCAGCATTTGCAATTCTGTCAGCACCGACTTGTGAGGGGCTATCTGTTTTAATTTCAACATAATTTTTAATTTTATGAGAAATTATTAAACTGTCAATTCCTAAATATTTTTTTAAAGCAATATCGATTTTTTCTGTTAATTGCACAACAACACTGCAAATAACGGCATTTTTAATATTTGAATCCAAGTTAAATTCTTTTAATAAATTTTTTATATATATACCATATTCATCTTCTGTTCTTGAAATATCGGTATTCAATCTCCACGAGTGTTTAAGCACTGATTTATCAAACACTCCAAGTGTTATATTTGTATTACCGATATCTAAAACTAATAGCATAACAATCTCCTTTAGCATTATTTTATCAAAAATATTATAAAAATACTGAATTTTATGTATATCGTTTTATTGTATTTCGGTATAAATTTATTATAATAAGTATAGTATTACTTTTATATGGTAGATTGTATGAAGAAAAAACTATTAATTATAACTTTTGTATTAACGATGATAGCAACATTTAATGCTCAATCAGCTTCCGCTATAGCTCCTGTAGTTCAAAAGGCTGAGAATATTTCGGTTGACGAAATAAGACCTGAGGTTTTGGGCAAGGAAGACAGTAATTTGAGTATTATAAAAAGAGTATCTTTAAGAGATAAACTTAAACGCTCTCCCGAAATTGAAATACAAAATTTCTTTAAAAAATTCAATAAGTACTCGGAAAAGAATAATATTGAAAAACTGAAAGAAATGTATTCCGATTCTTACGTTAATAATGACGGGTATGATAAGGAAACAATTTTTAAACTTAACGAAGAAGCACAAGGTGCTTACAAAAATGTTGACTATGATACACAGTTATTAAGTATTCGTGCCGACAGATTTAATGCGGTGGTTGACGCTGTTGAAACCGCAAAAGGTGAAACCATTAACGGGTTCGGTAAAATTGAAGGAGCGGGTGAAATTACATCAGAACTCCATTATACGGATTATTTAAGAAAAGAGGACGGTAAATGGAAAATTGTTGCAACTGATATTTCAAGAGAAAAATTGGAATTGAAATATGGGGATGCAAGAGGAAAATCTTTTAAAGTTACCGTTCCCGAGTGTGTTCCTGCCGGTGCCGAATACGAAGTTTCACTAAAAACAGAGCCATCATTAAAAGAACTGCTGATAGGTTCAATTTCTAATGAACAGATTAAATATCCGCAAGAACAAGCAAAAGATGTGCTAAAAGCAATTAATGACGGAGAGTTATCCAGAATTATTAAGGCTAACACATTAAATAATAATGAGTACGCAACAATCTCTGTAGCAATTACAAAAGCTGATTTAGAGCCAAGTTCTGTTGTTATAAAAATGACGGGTGCGGCAATATTGATGAACAGAGTAAATGTTTTAAAAGCTACAAACACAGTAAAAAATGCTACTAACGGAGGAAAACAATAATGGCAAAACACGTAAGAAAAAAGGAATCACCTTTAATTGATATTGGAAGTATTGTTCAATATGTTGTAATGACAATAATATTTGCATTACTTGTATTTGGTGTTAAGTATGTTGTTCTTTGGGCTGTTCATCAGTCACCTACAGGACAATGCGGAAACGGAGTTTTAACGTTATTTGAAACTCATAATACGGGAGCGGCATTTAATTTATTTGCAAACCAACCCGAAATGATTACTAGTACTTCTGTGTTAGCTGCTCTTGCAATTGCCTTTTGTGCAATCATTCTATCCGGAAAACTTTCAAGAGAAACTCATACGGCAATGGCTTTACTGACAGCAGGTATTTCTATGAACGCTGCCGAAAGAATTACAAACGGTTATGTTATTGATTACATCAGTTGCAATTTTGTATCCGGACTTCCTGTTTTTAATACTGCAGACATTATGATAGTAATTGGTGCATTTTGCCTTTTATTTTCTGTATTCACAAAAAGATAGAGATTATAAATGACAAAAAAATATGTTTTTAGAGTCCAATCATTAAAAGAGCCTTTAAGGTTGGACTCTTTTTTAAGTTCAGAAGATGTTTTTACTTCCCGCTCACAAGTTCAAAATTTAATAAAAAAGGGTCAGGTGCTTGTAAACGGAGAAAAGAGAAAATCGTCATTTGTTGTAAAAGATGATGACGAAATTTCCGTTATATTGAGTGATGAATTTAATTTGATAATTGAACCCGAAAATATCCCGTTGAACATTGTTTATGAGGAAGATGATATTCTTGTAGTGAATAAGCCGAAAGAAATGCTTACTCATCCTACGAATAAAGAAACAACAGGAACTTTGGTTAATGCCTTGTTATATAAATATGGTTATGGCGGACTCTCTGATATAAACGGAGTTATGCGCCCCGGAATAGTTCACAGATTAGACAGAAATACGTCAGGACTTTTAATGATTGCTAAAAATAATAAGGCACATGAGTTTTTAGCAGAACAGATACGAACTAAATCCGCAAAGAGAAATTATCTTGCTGTTGTCCATGGAAATTTTGAGGAAGAAGAGGGGACAATAAATCAACCAATCGGAAGAAATCCTGTAAAACCCGAAAAAATGGCAGTTATAGAAAACGGGAAGTCCTCGGTTACTCATTATAAAGTTTTAGAACAGTTTAAAGGCTACTCGTTTATTGAACTTCAATTAGAAACAGGCAGAACTCATCAAATTAGAGTCCACATGAATTATATATCTCATCCGATAGTAAATGATAGCTTGTATAATAAGCAACCGTTTAAGATAAAAACAACAGAACAAGTATTGCAAGCATATAAGCTAAAATTTGCGACTTTAAAAAATGATGATATAATTGAACTTAAAATAGAACAGGATAATGATATTCAAAAAGTTCTAAAATATTTAAGGAGCAATTTAAAATGAAAAACAGAATATTCTTTATAATATCCGAATTGATACTCTTTTTAGTTTTTATGTATTTGTTGGTAATAAATTACATGACCGGTACAAAATCAGGATTAAATATAACGCTTGGAACAGACGGTTTTGTTGAATTGAATACTTTTTTCGTTATTTTAGCAATTTACGTAACAGGTGTTGTTTCGGGAATAGTTTGTTCACTTTCACATGGTCAAAAATATAAAGATTTGGTTGAATTTTATGCTCGTAAAAATGAAAAATTATCGCAGCAGAATGAAATAGATTCTGATGACAAAGAGGCTCTCCAAAGGAAAATAGCTTCTCTTGAAATTGCATTAAACAATGCGTTAAAAAAATAAGGGGAAAAGGCATTTTTATTTTCTTTATGTTTTTATATAATTAAGCAATTAAGATAAGGAGAAAATATGTCTGTAGGCGTAACAAAAAGCGGGAATTTATATGAGAAATCGAATGCCGGGAAAATAGTAGCAACAACCGCAGGTGGTATTGCAGGTGCTATTTGCGGATTAAAAATAAGGACAAAATAATAATATCATGTGATGAGGCATTGAAAGATGTTGTTGACTTTAAAGAGAAAATTGCACAAGGAAAAATAAAAGCAGAGTCATTTACCGATAAATATGTCCCCGATATAGTTCGTAAAACAGCTTCCTTTTTAAAAAGCATCCTGTCAAATGTTGTGCAGCAGTTGTTGCAGGAGCAGCCTTTATTTTTGGTGCACTTAGTATAGACGGCTCGATAAATCAAAAACGTGCCAAAGCAGCTGATAAATTAAATAAACAATAAAAATATACAAGTTTAAAATTAAAAAGAAGCAAGAGAAAATACTTGCTTCTTTTTTTCTTAATTTAACTACACATAAAGCCTTCATTAGTGTTGACAATGATTTTTGCTTGTAGTATCAATATAGTAAATAGTAATTAAGGTGATTAAGTTTGTGCTGAACATTAATCACAAGGAAAAATAACAAGGAGAAAACATGCCAACAATAGCACAGTTAGTACGTAAAGAACGTAGCAAAACAACTGATAAGACTAAATCGCCGGCGTTAACAAATTGCCCTCAAAGAAGAGGTGTTTGTACGAGAGTTTATACAACTACTCCTAAAAAACCGAATTCAGCTTTAAGAAAAGTTGCAAGGGTAAGATTAACAAACGGGTTTGAAGTTACTTCATATATTCCGGGTATCGGACACAATTTGCAAGAACACTCTGTTGTATTAATCAGAGGCGGAAGGGTAAAGGACTTACCCGGTGTAAGATATCACATTGTTAGAGGTACATTAGATACAGCAGGCGTTGCAAATAGAGCTAAATCAAGATCTAAATACGGCGCTAAAAGAGCTAAAAAGAAATAGGAAAGGCGATTTATAATGTCAAGACGTAGTAAACCTGCAAGAAGAATACCGGCTCCTGATGCTGTTTATAATAGCGTTGATATTGCCAGCTTCATAAACAGATTGATGAGACGCGGTAAAAAATCAATTGCAGAAAAAATATTTTATTCAACTTTAGAAAATATGAAAACTAAAACAAAAGATGAACCGTTAGAGGTATTCAAAAAAGCTTTAACAAACGCAACTCCTTTATTGGAAGTTAAAGCAAGAAGAATCGGTGGTTCAACTTACCAAGTTCCTCTTGATGTAAAACCTGACAGAGGTATGGTATTGGGTTCAACATGGTTAATTGAAGCAGCTAAAAAACGTAGCGGTAAATCAATGGTTGAAAAAC